>JBEEJU010000214.1:0-3686 GCA_041169045.1 Pseudomonadota bacterium | reverse complement strand
TGGAATGTTCGTCAAGAACCTGTCCTCTGTAATAATATCGAAAATGAGAAATTCCTTTGAAGCTTAACGTGATTAATTCTAGTTTCTCATTAACGGAATAATAAATATTTTCCGTTTCATTTAAGGGAGAAATGAAATTTTCATTTATGCAATATTCTGAAAAATCAAGCTTTCCGCTTAAAAAGCTAATATCGAAAAAATCTTTTACCCCATCGCAAATATTTAAAATATTAAAATCTTCCTCTGCCCCTATTATTTCATCATATCTTCTTAAGGCTCGATTTGAATAACTATTATCCCATCTTGCAAAACCAGTATTTCTATTACTTTTAAAAATAAAAGAAAGTTTGCTACCATAATCATCAAAATTCCACGCTTCACATTTTCTAAAATAAACATTTCCGTGTTCTTTTTTATCAGTAGGACTGGTTAAACGAATTAATAAAGTTTCACCGCTATCAATACTCCGAGTTTCAATCAATACTTCGTTACTGAGTAAAAATACGCTGTGTAAACCAATGCCAAAAATGCCTGATGGTTTCATCCACACAGGCATTTTTTCAATAATGGATCGACGTTGTTGATTCTTTTTAGAACTGCTCATTTGTAACATATATTTCAAATCATCGCGCGAAATGCCTGTCCCTTGATCACGAATTTGAATTCGCCAATAATTAAAATCATTGTCGGTTTTTTCTAAATCAATTGAAATATCAATTGCATAGTTATTCAAAATATCGAGAACATTTTTATCGCGTGGCGCACTGTCGATTTTAATTTTATTATTACCCTTTTCACCATATTCACGCCAAATCCGAATTAAAGTTGCATCAACAGCATTTTGTAATAATTCACGCATGGCTTGTTCTTTAGATTCATATAAACCCGCGCCTTGCAATAATTCAAAAATACGTTCGCTATCCAATTCAAAATGTGGATGTTGATTTTCATTAAAAACCTGCCATTGTTTTAAATGAACTTTTAAATCTCCAACCGAAGGTAATAATCCAAATTCACGACTGGGAACAATATCAAACCAGCGGCTCATTTGATTTTTAACCTCATCGCGTAACCAGCCAAACCAATTGTTGGTTTCAATATAACTCGCATAATCAGAACATTCGGCTACAATTTCAATTCTATTGGTATCGGCGCGAAAATGGCGAATGGATAAGTGTTTTTGATGATGCGCTTCACTTAAATCCGGCAATTTACCAGCTATTTTCATCATTACCGGACAAAAACGGTTATCATCTAAATCAAGTAAATCCCCTAAACGTAATAAACAAGCGACAAAACGCGGATGACAATCCTCTGTTCCCATGCCTACTTGACATTGTGGCAATTCCATCACTTTTTCAAAATCTGCGCCATGATATTCACAAATTTTGCTTAATAAACGAAAAAAACGGGTGGGCAATAATTCATTGCGAGGAGAATTTAAATGAATTTCATTAAAGGGATCATTAATAATTTTTCCAGCGCGTTCTGGATGATGTTTACGGTAATAATCAGCAATGATTTCGCGCAATAATTTAAGCGTTTGAAAAGCAGGAAGTTCAACTGAATTAAAAATAACATTTGCGCTATTTTCTTTACTAGCTAATAAGGCTTCAATAATGATTAATAAATCATCACTCGCCGAATATTTCATGCTTTGCGCATGTTGTTTAATTTTATCAAAATTTTCACTCAATTGCTTATCAGTAACGACCATACCAATATCGTGCAAATAAGCCGCTTCCAATAATAGCCAAGTATCGGTTGCAGTTAATCGAGTTAAATTATCACCGAGTAATCTTTCAATATGAACCAAGATTTGCCGTGAGTGTGATTCATCGTGACGACTGTAATGTGGAAAATAATTGCCAACAGTTTGTAATGCTTTAGCAATTAATTGTTCATCAAATCCCCATTGATAAACCAATGGTTGATAAATTGAATCATTTTCTGCGCATTTTTTTAAATGTTTAATCAGTTGCGTTGCCATAATCCATAGGATTTTTGATTTAAAATTGAATTTCCCAATATCTAAGAATTGATTATAAATTCAATTCTGAAACTTCACCATTGATCTTTAATTTTAATATTTCAATATTTTCTAAACCTTCATTATCCACGACTTTTACCGCAATTTGATATGAACCTATTTTAAAGGATTGAATTTGTGTACCGATTTTATCAATCATAATATCAGCTTTAAACCCTTTTTCTGCATTAAAATTAAAATCCCAAGCATAAAATTCAATTCCGGCTTCTGATTCGCCTTTGGCAATAAATAATATTTCACGTTGATTTTTGCTATTTAAGCCATTATCGGTAAAAGTTAAGGATAATTTAGGTTTTTTGGCAATCGGTACAATTTCCTCAACTTTCACCAATTTAATAATAATTCCATCACGACTTTTTAGCCGTGCGATTTCTTCAATCGCGCCTTTGCCAAACGAAAAAGCAATCAAAATACCGGCGGTTTTATTTTCGGTTTTATTTCGGTCAAATAGCGATTTATCAAAGCGTTCAATTGCGGATTTAAAATTATCAATCACATTACGTCCGATATTATCTGAACGTTTCACTTGAATCGGAATATTATCGCGGGTTTTGCCATCAATCCCTAAATCACCGCGTTGTTTGGTATTACAAAGTCCACCGAATTGTTGAATAATAAAACTTTCAAATTCAAATGCGTCTTTATATCTTAAAGTATCGTAATCGTATTTATGCAATTGCACGATAAATGGTTTCGCAAATATATCGATTTGATTTTTTTGCAAACGCATTTCAGAAACTTTAATTGCTTGTACGGATGAGTCAATTCCAATCCAATATCTATTTAATTTATCCGCAACGGCAATGGTTGTTCCACCGCCGACAAACGGGTCTAATACAATATCGTTTTCATTGCTGGCGCATTGAATAATTCTTTCTAATAACGCTTCCGGTTTTTGAGTGGGATAACCAATTTTTTCTTTTGATGAAGTATTAATAATAGGAATATCCCAAACATCATCTACAGCACGACCATTTGCAACAGCTTCATCTATATAAATTTTGTAATGATGACTTTTGCCTTTACCGGCATGTCCCCAAATCCATTCTCGACCATCTTCATCACAATGAACTTCTTGTTTTTTCATTTTTACATAAGAATCTCTTGTATATTCCTCTTTAGGATAATTTTTAATACAAGTTTGTTTGCTTTTAGCATAAAAAAAGATAACATCATGTTTAGAATTAAAAGCTATTTTAGATTCCATTCTCCTGCCCGTATAATGCCAAATAATTTCATTTCTAAAATTATTTTCACCAAAAATTCTATCTAAAATCAAAACCCGAATATACGCATTCGCGTGCCAATCACAATGCAAAAAAATTGAACCGGTTGATTTTAAAATCCGGTGCATTTCAATGACTCGTTCTTTTAACCATTCAATATAATGATTAATGCCTCCTGCCCAGCGATCTTCAAAACTTCTGATTTCGCCTTTATCGCCCCAAATGACTTCGTAATTGCGATTAGAAAAAAACGGCGGGTCTAAATAGATTAAATCCACCGATTCGGATTCCATTTCTTTTAAAATCGCTAAATTGTCGCCGAGTAAGAGTTTGTTCATGATTCAATAATCGCTATATTTGCGTACCGCCAACCACTAGCTGATCGATTTTTAAAGTCGGTTGACCTACGC
>JBEEJU010000213.1:0-6368 GCA_041169045.1 Pseudomonadota bacterium | reverse complement strand
TAAAAGTAACGCCTTGGGAAAAATCAATGTTAGGCGCAATTGAAAAGGCGATTTTAACTGCGGATTTAGGATTAAATCCAAATAATAATGGTACGGTCATTCGAGTTCCTTTACCGGTTTTAACTGAACAGCGTCGTAAAGAACTGGTGAAAATAGTCAAAGGTGAAGCTGAACATGCTCGAGTAGCCGTCAGAAATATTCGGCGAGATGCAAATGCCGATATTAAAAATAAATTAAAAGAAAAATTAATTTCTGAAGATCAGGCGCGTGAAGCTGAAGAAAAAATCCAAAAACTCACCGATCAATTTATTAAAGAAGTTGATAAACAATTAGAATTAAAAGAGACTGATTTATTGTCGATTTAATTTCAAAAAAAATTATAATTCTGATTATGATGGTTAATGCTGAAACATCGTCATTGATTACGGATAATGGTAATCCTAAACATATTGCAATTATTATGGATGGCAATGGTCGATGGGCGCAAAAACGCTTTATGCCGAGAATTGTTGGGCATCAAGCCGGCGTAGTGGCAGTGCGAAAAATTGTTGAATATTGTATTCATGAAAAAATTGGCGTTTTGTCTTTATTTGCATTTAGCAGTGAAAATTGGCGTAGACCGGCTGAAGAAGTATCGTTGTTAATGAAATTATTTATGGCAACTTTACAAATGGAAATTAATCGATTACATCATCACAATGTTCGGTTACGCTGTATTGGTGATCGAAATGGTTTTTCTCCGTCATTACAAACTAAAATTGCTCAAGGTGAATCTCAGACTCAAAATAATACCGGCTTAGAATTAATTATTGCAGCTAATTATGGTGGACGCTGGGATATTTGTCAGGCGACACAACAAGTGATGAATAAAATATTATCCGGAGAATTGCCCAATACAACAATCACCGAAACTTTAATTGAACAGCATTTATCGACTGCGGGGTTTCCAGAACCAGATTTGTTTATTCGTACTGGTGGCGAAGAACGGATCAGTAATTTTCTATTATGGCAATTGGCTTATACCGAATTTTATTTTACTTCGATTTTGTGGCCTGATTTTGATCAACACGCCTTAATTGAGGCTATTCAAAGCTTTAGAGGTCGTCAACGTCGTTTTGGTCGTACGGGTGATCAAGTATTGCATTTACCTAAATCGCCGTAAAATTATTAAAAACTTATTTTAAATTGTTAACATGTTATATTTACGGATAGTAACCGCAGTTATTTTAATTCCATTAATTGTAGGCGCGGTATTTTTTCTACCTAGTAATAATTATTTTTCCTATTTTTCAATCGTTATTGCCGCGATTATTTTATTAGGAGCTTGGGAATGGGCAAATTTAATTGATTTGAATAAAATTTATCAGAAAATTTTATTTTTATTGAGTTTCATTATACCAATGATAGGTATTACTTTTTGGACTCAATTTTTGGAATTAATGGCAACGCTTTTAGAATGGCAAGAACTTAAAGAATATTCTGGAGTTGTCGAATGGTTGGTCATCATTCCCGTTTTGTTTTGGATTATGATGATGATGTTAATTCGTCAGACACCTACTGCATTATTGGAATTAAAATTAAAAACTTCAACTAGAGTTTTTATCGGTTGGATAGTTTTATTTTTTGCATGGATGTTTATTAGTCGCCTGCACCTTTTATACGGAGCAGAAATGACAATGTATTTGTTATTATTAATTTGGGCGGCGGACACTGCGGCGTATTTTTCAGGTAAAAAATTTGGTAAGACCAAATTAGCGGAGGAAATTAGTCCGGGTAAAACAATCGAAGGCGTTTATGGAGCATTAGCATCAGCTATTTTATTAGCAATGGGTATTTTGGGTGGTTATTATCATTTTTCAACCATGAATACCAGTGATTTCGTTTTGTTATCCGTATTGACCGTACTCATTTCGATTTATGGCGATTTATTTTTTAGCTTAGTCAAACGTCAAAAAGGTGTAAAAGACAGTGGTTTTCTTTTGCCGGGACATGGTGGTATTTTGGATAGAATTGATAGTTTAATTGCCGCTGCACCTTTCTTTTATGCAGGCATTTTGTTAATTGGACGCGGAGTATTTGCTTAAATGAAAAAGGGGCTATGTATTCTCGGAGCGACCGGTTCAATTGGCATTAGCACTTTGGATGTGGTAGCTAGGCATCCTGAGCATTATCGCGTCGTAGCATTAACCGCACAGCATAATATTGATTTGTTATATCAGCAGTGTTTACAATTTTATCCGGATTATGCTGTAGTTGTAGATAAAGATAAGGCTTTGATTTTACAGCAAAGATTTGCTGATATTGGTTGCAAAACTCAGGTGTTAGCCGGAGCTGAAGCTTTAGCACAAGTAGCGAGTTTGCCGGAAATTGATACCGTAATGGCAGCGATTGTTGGCGCAGCAGGATTGTTACCCACCTTATCTGCTGCTAAAGCTGGTAAAACCATTTTATTGGCAAATAAAGAAGCCTTAGTGATGTCTGGTGATATTTTCATGCACGCTGTCAGCGAATCAGGTGCGTTATTGTTGCCCATAGACAGCGAACATAATGCTATTTTTCAATGTATGCCAAGTGGTTATAGCTCTGGTCAACGTAGCCCAGAGGTTCGTCGCATCTTACTCACTGCTTCAGGTGGACCTTTCAGACAAACACCACTAGATCAATTAGTTACCGTAACTCCTGAGCAAGCCGTCGCTCATCCAAAGTGGGAAATGGGACGTAAAATTTCAGTAGATTCTGCAACCATGATGAATAAAGGGTTGGAAGTTATCGAAGCTTGTTTATTATTTTCGTTACCGACTGAAATGATCCAAGTTGTGATTCATCCCCAAAGTATTATTCATTCTATGGTTGATTACACTGATGGCTCAGTGTTGGCACAGATGGGTAATCCGGATATGCGTACACCGATTGCGTACGCGCTGGCTTATCCACAGCGTTTTGAATCTGGCGTAACTCCTTTGGATATTTTTGCCGTCAAACAAATGGATTTTGAACCGCCGAATTTAGATCGTTTTCCGTGTTTAAGATTGGCTTATCAAGCAGTTAAAGCCGGAGGAATTATGCCAACTGTGTTAAATGCAGCTAATGAAATTGCAGTTGAAGCCTATTTACAGCGACGAATTCGTTTTACCGATATTGCTCGCATTATTGAAACCAGTTTAACTCAATTTTCTGCGCAAGCGGCTGATAGTTTAGAGGTTGTTTTACAAATCAATCAACAAGCTAGAATTGCTGCTGAACAATTGATCGTCTCATTATAATTGATGAACATTTTGCAAACGGTATTTTATTTCATAATCGTGATTGGTATTTTGGTGACTTTTCACGAATTTGGACATTTTTGGGTAGCTCGCAAATTAGGGGTTAAAGTTTTGCGATTTTCCGTAGGTTTTGGACCAATCATCGCGCGTTATCAACGTCACCCAGAAACGACTGAATATGTAATCGCTGCTATTCCTTTTGGCGGTTATGTCAAAATGGTCGATGAGCGCGAGGCAAGCGTGACAACTGCTGATTTGCCTTACGCTTTTAATCGTCAGCCTGTGTTAGCTCGTAGTGCGATCGTAGCTGCTGGACCAATTGCTAATTTATTGTTGGCAATCGGGTTATATACTGTCGTTTTGATGCTAGGTGAGATGGGAATGCGTCCTTTAGTCGGAGATATTCAACGCGGAAGTTTAGCTTTTTCTGCTGGATTCCATTCTCAAGATGAAATTATTGAGGTTAATCAACAAACTACCCCAACTTGGTCATTAGCGATCGAGCAAATTTTTTCCCAAGCGTTAGAAACTGATCAGCCAATTGAAGTCAAAGTAAAAAATTATCAAGGATCGATCGAAAATCATCAGTTAGCGATTCCTCTAGAGTTAGCCCAACATCCAGAACAGTTATATTTGCGTTTGGGATTAACACCTTGGTCGCCGCCAATTCCTGCAATTATTGAAACCGTGTTGCTTGAGAGTGCCGCTGAACGCGCGGGCTTGCGCAGTGGTGATCGGATTATTCAAGCAGATAATCTTCCGATTCAAGATTGGCAACAATGGGTAAATTATGTCAAATCTCGCGCTAACAGCAAAATTGTCGTCAAAGTTAAACGGGGGTTACGCTTAGTTAGTTTAACGGTTGTACCGCAAGCTGTTTCCTCAGAAGATCATAAAGTCGAAGGCAAGATTGGCGCGAGTGTACATATTTCTGCGGAATTATTGCAACAATTGCGAGTCAATTATGCGTTACCTCTACCGCAAGCAATCATTGCAGCGACTAAACAAACTTATCATTACGCTTGGCTGTCTTTGAGAATGATGGGTAAAATGCTTATAGGTAAGGCTTCTACAGATAATTTAAGTGGCCCTATCAGTATTGCGCAATATGCTGGACAATCTGCAGAAATGGGATTAGTTCCATTTTTAAAATTCTTAGCTTTAATTAGCGTGAGTTTGGGCATATTAAATTTATTACCCATTCCTATGTTAGATGGTGGTCATTTACTTTGGTATTTATTAGAAGCACTCAAAGGGAGTCCGGTTTCTGATCGAATTCAATTTGCTTTTCAGCAGCTTGGCATGGTGTTATTAATGTCATTGATGTTTTTAAGCGTATTTTTAGATATTGGACGTTTATTTAAATAACGATTTAACAAATTAATCATGAAAAATTTTTCTTGGATAAATTATGCCATAGTGATATTGATGGCAATGAATATCAGTGTAAAAGCTGATGAAGAGAGTATTAAAAAAGCATTAACCACTGCAATGCCATCGGTCAAAATTGAATCGATTAAACCTTCTGAATTAAAAGGCTTACAAGAAGTCGTTATCGATGGAAATATTTTTTATATTTCGGAAGATGGTAAATATTTATTACAAGGACATTTAATTGATATTAAAGCTAAGAAAGATTTGACAGAAGCGAAATTAGCCGTCGCGCATAAACAAGATTTAGACGTAATGGGTGAAAATAATATGATTATTTTTAAACCCAAAATTAAAAAATATCAAGTCTCGGTATTTACGGATATTGATTGCGGATATTGTCGCAAATTACATTCAGAAATTGATCAATATTTAGCGGAAGGAATTACCATTCGTTATTTGTTTTTTCCACGATCAGGTAAAGGTTCTGAATCCTATAATAAAGCGATTTCGGTATGGTGTGCTGAAGATAAACAGGCTGCATTAACCGCCGCGAAATTGGGCAAACCTATTGAAAATAAACAATGTAAAAATCCAGTTGACGCGCATATGAATTTGGGAGAAAAGTTTGGCGCACGCGGTACGCCAATGATTGTCACTGAAAAAGGCAATATTCTTCCCGGATATGTGCCGGCTAAACAATTGGCACAAACTTTAGCTGCCGAAGCTAATCTGCAAAATTAATTATCGATTAAATTAAACAGTTCTTCACAATGAATAAGCGGTTTCTCGGTTTGTAAAATAAATTCTGCAACTTTTATAACCGCTTGCCATTGTTTGTTATTGGTAATAAAATTAAAGGCACGTTCAATTAATGCTTGTAATCTTTGGCATTGTGCCTGAGATGCAAAAATTAAATTCAAGTAATATAAATATTGTTGAATTTTTATTTTATCTGAACACCCTCCATAATAATCTAAAGAATCTAAATTAAATAATTGTGAATTAAGCAATTCACCATCTTTTAGACTCACATAATAAGCTTCGGCAATCGCGCCTGATAATAAATTGATCATATCGGCTTCCATCGCTACAAAATAAGCCTGTTTTTCTTCGGCAGTCATATCTTGTTGAAAACTCATAAAGCTTGAGGGTAAATTTTGAATTAAACATCCTCCCTGAATAGTAGCACTTAATGAATCACGATAGAATTGATTAAAATCATTTAATGTAATTTGAAAAAAGATTGCTGGTAATTGCTGTTGCTGATTATACAAATGAATTGCAACTGCATGACCCGCTTCGTGATAAGCTAATCGATAATTTAATTCTGCTTGAGATAATTGACGGGGTTCTTGAAGCTGATAATTTCGTTTCATATAACACCTCAAATAAAAAAATGCGGCCAATAGAATTTGACCGCAATAAGGAAGGACTCCTAATAAAAACTGAGAAAGACTTAACAGTCTGGTTATAGTATAAAAAGCTTTATTCAATTTGAAAATGTGGCATATTGCCGCGCGACAATATGCCGCTATAAATAAGTAAAACTGGCATAAACTCTGCTTATGCGTTTTGATTTAGCCATTCCTAATGATTTTGTCATCCATTTAATTAAAAAACTATGTGATTTCACTGATTATTGAGTGGCATATCCCTAGAATCCTTTTCTGATTCAATTCATTCAATATGCAATTATTTTCTCGCCTAAAACCTCCGATTAGTGTGCTGATA
>JBEEJU010000212.1:0-4028 GCA_041169045.1 Pseudomonadota bacterium | reverse complement strand
ACTATTGAACTATAACTATCGGAAATGCCTTTTTTAGCTTCTGCCCATAATAAGGATTCACTTTCAGAAATCGTAACGCAAAAATCAATATTGCCGATAATTTTGCTACAATCGAATTCGTTAAAATAATTCTGAGCAATTTTATTTTTTAATTCTTCTTCGCGGATTGCTAAATAAGACATATTAAAATTGATTGTTTAGGATAAAAATGAGCGTAAATAATTAAATTAATTGATTTCGGTTAAATTGCCTTTAGATTCTAACCAAGATTTTCGATCAGAAGAGCGTTTTTTAGCTAATAATAAATCCATCAATTCGGTTGTTTCCGATTCATTATCTACGGTTAATTGAACTAAACGACGGGTATCGGGATTCATAGTCGTTTCGCGTAATTGTGCCGGATTCATTTCGCCTAATCCTTTAAATCTTTGAATGGTTATTTGTGCTTTTGAACGCTCAGATTCAATCCGTTTAATAATTAATTGCCGCTCTCTTTCATCTAAAGCATAAAAGGTTTGTTTACCATTATCAATTCGATATAATGGCGGCATTGCTACAAAAACTTTTCCTGCTTTAATTAACGCGGGAAAGTGTTGATAAAATAAAGCGCATAATAAAGTTGCAATATGATTACCATCAGAATCAGCATCCGCCAAAATACAAATTTTGCCATAACGTAAAGAGTCTAATTCGGTGGAATTAGGATCAACGCCTAAAGCTATCGCAATATCATGTACTTCTTGAGAAGCCAAAATGTGTTCTGAATCTATTTCCCAAGTATTTAGAATTTTTCCGCGTAAAGGTAATATCGCTTGAAATTCCCGATCCCGTGCTTGTTTAGCCGAACCTCCAGCGGAATCACCTTCGACTAAAAATAATTCGCTGTGGCGATTATCATTACCAGAACAATCGGCTAATTTTCCGGGCAAAGCGGGACCGGAAGTCAATTTTTTACGAACGACTTTTTTACTGAGTTTTAATCGATTTTGCGCATTCGCAATCATCCATTCGGCAATTTGTTCACCTAAATTCGGATGTTGATTCAGCCATAAACTGAATTGATCTTTCACCACAGTCGCAACAAAATTGACACATTCGCGCGAACTTAAGCGTTCTTTGGTTTGTCCGGAAAATTGTGGATTGGCTAATTTTACCGATAAGATAAAGTGGATATTTTCCCAAACATCTTCAGGGCTTATTTTTAAGCCACGAGGCAGTAAATTGCGAATATCACAAAATTCTCGAATTGCTTCAGTGAGTCCGGCGCGTAGTCCATTAACGTGCGTACCGCCTTGAGGCGTGGGAATTAAGTTGACGTAACTTTCGCCTACATTGTCTTGAATTCGAGTTTGTGTCCATACAATGATCCATTCGACAGCTTCTTGTTCAGTGTGAGCTTGTCCCAAAAACGGCGGCTGAGGCAGGTAAAATTCATGAGTTAACTGTTCTAATAAATAATCGGATAAACCTTGTTGATAATGCCATTGCCATTGTTCTGCCGTGATTTCATTAGTGAGATTGACGGTTAATTGCGGGCATAAAATTGCTTTGGCACGCAGAATTCGGCTTAATTGTGATAAGGAAATTTTTGCCGAATCAAAATAGTGCGGATCAGGTAAGAAGCGAATGGTTGTACCAGTATCTTGTCGTTTGACTTTCGCTATTTCTTGTAATTCCGAAATTTTGTCGCCGTTGGCAAATTGCATTTGATAGCGTTTACCGCTGCGTTTGACTTCGACCGTGAGTTTTAAGGATAACGCATTAACCACGGATACGCCTACGCCATGTAGTCCACCGGAAAATTGATAATTTTTTTGCGAAAATTTCCCACCGGCGTGGAGTTGAGTTAGGATAACTTCAACACCGCTTAAACCTTGTTCAGGATGAATATCTACCGGCATTCCGCGTCCATTATCTGCTACAGTCACTGAGCCGTCTTGATGTAGAATCACTTTGATTTCATTCGCAAAACCAGCCAGTGCTTCATCAACACTGTTATCAACCACTTCCTGAACTAAGTGATTAGGGCGACTGGTATCGGTGTACATTCCGGGGCGTTTACGCACTGGGTCTAAACCGCGTAAAACCTCAATTGTGGCGGCGTTATAAGAGTGATTTATCATTGTTAATCGCTGTTTAAATTCAGATATAATACTCAATTCAATTTAACTATGGTCAATATTGACTTTAGTAAACTGTTTATACTGTGGAATATTAGTATTTTTTAAAATTGTTTTCAGCCCTATTTGTGATGATTAAACCTAAAACCAGTTTATTTGCAGAAAATACGTTAATGGAATTGCAACAAATTGCTCAACAACTGGAATTAATCCAACAAGTTATCGATCAATCTGTGGTTGATACTGATCTTTCTAGCAGTGAGCAAAAACCTTTTGCTTTTTCGACACTTTCTCAGTCTTCTTCGGAGTCCCACTCATGAGTCGAGCTTTAACAGAATATTTAACCGAATGCCAACAACGTGTTGAAATCGCTTTAGATCAACGCTTGCCCGCGAGCCATTTATTACCACAACGATTACACCAAGCGATCCGTTACAGCACTTTAGACGGTGGTAAACGTTTGCGTCCATTTTTAACCTATTGCACAGGTAAAGTGATTGGGGTGCCAGAATCTATTTTAGATAGTGTTGCGTGTGCCGTAGAGTTGATACATGTGTATTCTCTGATACACGATGATTTACCGGCTATGGATAATGATGATTTACGTCGTGGTAAACCGACTAATCATGTTGCATTTGATGAGGCGACGGCGATTTTAGCGGGTGACGGTTTGCAGGCGTTGGCATTTGAAATTTTAGCCTGTGATCCTAGTTTAACCGTCAGTGCTGAACAACGGTTAAAAATGGTCGCAATTTTAGCTAAAGCCAGTGGTTCTCAAGGCATGGTCGGTGGACAAGCCATTGATTTACATTCCGTAGGAAAAACGCTTACCGTCGCCGAATTGGAAAATATGCACATTTATAAAACAGGTGCCTTGATTCGAGCGAGTGTTACCTTAGCGTGTTTAGCCCGTGCTGATTTAGACCCCATTTTGGCGAAAAAACTCGATCATTATGCCAAATGTATTGGTTTATCTTTTCAAGTCAAAGATGATATTTTGGATGAAGAAAGTGATACTGCAACATTGGGAAAAACTCAGGGCAAAGATCAGCATCAAAATAAACCCACTTATCCGGCATTATTGGGATTAGCAGTAGCCAAACGAAAAGCGATAGAATTACATCAACAAGCCTTAAATAGTTTAATTGATATTGGCAGTGAAGCCGATTTATTACGCGATTTATCTTGGTATATTATTGAGCGCAAACATTAATATCATTTACTCAATTTATTTTGGGTTTTAATAGCTAGTATAGGCAATTGCCTTTCCTTTATTTTAGGATTCGTTACGATGATGGTTTCATTTGATCAATATCCGTTGTTATCTCAAATTGATTTTCCAAACGATTTACGTCGATTAAGTAAAAATCAATTATCTGCTGTTTGTGCTGAATTACGCAGTTTTTTAACCCAAACAGTCAGTTTATCTGGAGGACATTTTTCCGCAGGTTTAGGCACGGTCGAATTAACGGTGGCTTTACATTATGTTTTCGATACGCCTAAAGATCAATTAATTTGGGATGTGGGTCATCAAGCTTATCCGCATAAGATATTGACGGGGCGTAAAAAAATTATGCCGACCATTCGCTCCAAAAATGGCGTATCCGCTTTTCCGAGTCGTCAAGAAAGCGATTATGATGCGTTTGGCGTTGGACATTCCAGCACTTCAATTAGTGCCGCTTTAGGAATGGCAATTGCCGCAGAATTAAAAGGCGAATCTAAACATATAGTCGCAATTATTGGTGATGGCAGCATTACTGGCGGCATGGCATATGAAGCAATGAATCATGCAGGCTCATTAGACGCGAATGTATTGGTGATTTTAAATGATAATGATATGTCTATTTCACCGAATGTCGGAGCAATGAATAATTATTTAACTAAAATTTTATCCAGTAAATTGTATTC
>JBEEJU010000211.1:0-25666 GCA_041169045.1 Pseudomonadota bacterium | reverse complement strand
AAAAAAATGCAAATGCTTTACTTGTTGCTCAAGCATTAGCAAATCAGTGGAATTGTCAATCACATCGTCAGCGTATTTTAATCGCTGTTCACGTTGAATTTGACTGTTAATAATGGCTTCTAACTGATTAATATCGCTACGCTGATCGCGCTGAATTAATCGCTTTTTTTGTAAATCGATTGGACAATCTACGACTAATATTCTATTAAAACGTTTAGTTTGTCTAGTTTCAATCAATAATGGAATTGCCACAATACAATAAGAACTCTTTATTGTAATTAATTGCTTATCAATTTCGGCATAAATTAAGGGATGTAAAATAGCCTCAGTTTGTTGCTTTTTATTTGAATCTGAAAAAATTAATTGCCTTAAATAAGAGCGATTTAATTCTCCATTTTGTTGCAAAATATCCTTGCCAAATAATTGAACTAAAAGTAATAATCCGGGTTGATTTTTGCCGACTAATTGACGCGCAATAATATCTGCATCAATAACTGCAATTTGTTGTCGGGAAAATAATTCACAAACGGTGGATTTTCCACAAGCAATTCCACCGGTTAATGCAATTGATAACATACTGAATTTACAAACCGATTGTTTTTAAATACCAATCGTTAATCTCTTGTCCCCACAATAAAGCTATCCATCCTGCGACCGCTAAATAAGGACCAAAAGGAATGGGGATTTGATGATCACGACCTTTAAAAATTACTAATAAAATGCCAATCACCGCGCCCACCAATGAGGATAAAAAAATAATTGCAGGTAACATTTGCCAGCCTAACCAAGCTCCTAACATCGCTAATAATTTAAAATCACCATATCCCATGCCTTCTTTTCCAGTGACTAATTTAAAGCCTTGATAAACCAGCCATAAACTTAAATATCCGCCGGCTGCTCCTAAAATACTGGTTGCCGGAGTTGTGAAAATATCAGTTAGACTTAATAATAATCCCAGCCATAATCCGGATAAAGTTAAAGAATCAGGTAATAATTGATGATCAAAATCAATAAAGGTTAACGTAATTAACATCCAACTCAAAACTAATCCGGCTAATAAAGCTAATCCATATCCAAAATGATAACAAACAATTATAGAAACAATTGCAGTTAATAATTCAATGAGTGGATAACGCCAAGAAATTGAATGTTGACAATAAGCGCAATGACCTTTTAAAAATAAATAGCTGACTACCGGAATATTGTGATAAAACTTAATCGCTTGCTGACAATAGGGACAATGCGAATCAGGATATAATAAATTGATTGCGGGTGAATTTTCAGAAGTTGGGGATTCTAATTCTAAAAATTGTTGACATTGTTGTCGCCATTCTTGTTGCATCATGACAGGCAAACGATAAATTACAACATTTAAAAAACTGCCAATACACAAGCCAATTACGCTTACGACAATTGCTAATAAATCAGGAGAATTTTTTAATAAAATTAATAAATCCATAATGAATAATTAACCAGCGGCTCCGCCTAATTGGAAAATAGGTAAATACATAGCAACAACTAATCCACCCACAATTGTTCCTAAAACCACCATAATTAAAGGTTCCATTAATGAACTTAAATTATCCACTAAATTATCAACCTCTTCTTCATAAACTACCGCGACTCGATTTAACATTCCATCGATTGAACCTGATTCTTCGCCAATTGCAACCATTTGCATCATCATATTCGGAAACACTTTGGCTTGTTCCATTGAATATTGCAATCGTTGTCCCGCCGCAATATCTAATTGCATTTGTTTAGTCGCTTCATAATAAACAATATTACCGCAAGCTCCAGCAACCGAATCTAAAGACTCAATTAAAGGTACACCTGCGGCAGACATTGTGGCTAAAGTTCGACAAAATCGCGCTAATGCTGATTTATAAACAATTTCACCCACAATCGGTAATTTTAACATTAATCGATCCACGCCTTTACGCAATTCTTCAGAACGCGGATAAGCATATCCCCAAGTAAATTTTAATGCAAAAATCACGCCTAAAACATAATACCAATTCGCTTGCGCCCAATCGGATAAATGCACAACCATTAAAGTAAAAGCCGGTAATTCTTTACCGAAACCTTTAAATAAATCCGCGAATACCGGTACTACGAAAATTAATAAAATTGCCGATACAATAAAACAAACAATTAAAACCGTAACTGGATAAGTTAATGCTTTTTTTACTTTAGCGCGCATGGATTCTGATTTTTCTTTATAAGTAGCAACTTTATCTAATAAAGTTTCTAATACCCCAGCTTGCTCGCCTGCATTAATTAAATTACAAAATAAATCATCAAAATATAAAGGACGTTTTTGTAAAGCTTGAGCAAAAGTATCGCCAGATTCAATATCCGCTTTAATGCCAAAAATTAATTCCGCCATACTCGCATTATCATGACCTTTTCCTACAATATCAAACGATTGTACCAAGGGTACACCGGCTTCTAACATGGTTGCC
Organism: Pseudomonadota bacterium; assembly: GCA_041169045.1. Classification (GTDB taxonomy): domain Bacteria; phylum Pseudomonadota; class Gammaproteobacteria; order Methylococcales; family Methylomonadaceae; genus CAIQWF01. The sequence continues at coordinate 23,201 of JBEEJU010000211.1, read as the reverse complement.
AATTGTCTAGCAAATACGGCAATATCTTTGGTTTCAATTTTTTGTGGACGTTTAGCCAATAACGGTTTCGGTTTAGGTTTAATTTTCGTAACCCTAACGCCCATACCACGCAAATCAGCTCGCGCTCCGGCTTCATTTAACGCCGTCACTTCACCTTTGACGACTTCGCCTTTTTTATCTTTACCCTCCCAAATAAAATCAATCGGATTGGTATTTTTAGTGTCTTTAACGGCAGTTGCCATGATTAATTACTCCTCAGTCACTCGCTCAACTTCAGCTAAGGTGGTTAATCCCTGACGAACCTTAAGCATTCCTGAAGTGCGTAAATCATTTACGCCCTCTTCACGCGATAAATCGGCTAATTCCATTGCATTTCCTCGATTTAAAATCAAGGCTTTAATGCGTTCAGTCATCGGCATGACTTGATAAATTCCAACTCGACCTTTATAACCTTCGTTACATTGTTCACAACCTACTGGTTTATATAAAGTTAAATCTGGAATTTCTTCCGCAGTAAAACCGAGTTTCAATAAATATTCTTCCGGATAATTCGCTTTGGTTTTACAAAAAGGACATAAACGTCGAGTTAATCGTTGAGCCATCACCAAATTCACCGCCGCAGCAATATTGAAAGGCTCAATTCCCATTTGCATTAAACGGTTAATCGTCTGTGGCGCATCATTGGTATGCAAAGTTGATAACACCATATGTCCGGTTTGGGCCGCTTTAACCGCAATACTCGCGGTTTCTATATCTCGAATTTCCCCAATCATAATCACATCAGGGTCTTGACGTAAGAAAGCTTTTAATGCCGAGGCGAAGGTTAAGCCGGCTTTAGGATTAACATTGACCTGATTAATTCCTTCAACGGTAATCTCTACCGGGTCTTCAGCGGTAGAAATATTACGATCGATAGTGTTAATAATATTTAATCCAGTATAAAGCGATACGGTTTTACCGCTACCGGTAGGGCCAGTCACTAATACCATGCCATATGGGCGTTCAATCGCATCCTCAAATAACTTACGTTGTTCGGGTTCAAAGCCCAATTTTTCAATCCCCATTTGCGCTACAGTTGGGTCTAAAATCCGCATTACCACTTTTTCGCCAAATAAAGTTGGGCAACTGTTGACGCGAAAATCAATCGCACGAGTTTTGGTCAATTTTAATTTGATCCGTCCGTCTTGTGGTACACGACGCTCTGCAATATCTAATTTAGACATCACTTTTAATCGAGACACTAAACGATTAGAAATCGCCAAGGGCGGACGCGCATATTCGTATAACATGCCATCACCGCGAAATCGAATGCGAAAGATTTTTTCGTAAGGCTCAAAATGCAAATCCGAAACTCCGCGTTTAATGGCATCGGTTAATACTTTATTGACATATTTCACAATCGGAGCTTCATCAGCATCAGATTTAACTTCATTTGCATTCGGATCATCATCTCCAATCACTTCCAAATTCATTAAATCTTCATCTAAATCCGCCATCGTCGTATCGGCAGCTTCTAACGCTTTTTCAATCGCTTTAGTCAGCTTATTTTCTTCGACTAAAATGGCTTCAGTATTTAATCGCGTATTAAATTTTATTTCGGTTAATGCAACGGTATTTCCCGGATCAGACATTGCGACAAATAATTTACCGCCGCGTTTAAATAACGGTAATACATGATGCTGCTCAATTAATTTTTCAGTGAGTAAAGAAATGGGTAAAGTGGCAATATCAATTGCATTTAAATCCAATAAAGGAATACCGAATTCTAATGAGGCATGAGTCGCAATCACTAAACTATCAACCAATTTTTTATTCACTAAATAACTGATAAATGGCATTCGTTCGCGCTGCGCATCCTGCATATGTTTTTGCGCTTGAACTTCAGTCAATAAACCATCGCGTATTAAACATTTGGTTAAACCACTTAAGGGTAAATCTTTAACAATAGCGGTTGCGGTAGCCATAAATTTTACTTGCCGTTTCTATAAAGTATCAATTTTGAGATATTGTTGTTCCAAATCCGCCAAACTCGCTTGTAATTGTTGTTGTTTTAAGCGTTCGGTTTCAATCACACTAATCGGAGCTTTATCAATAAATTGAGGATTGGTTAATTTTGCCATAATACGCGGTAATTCTTTACGAATTTTCTGAATTTCTTTATCTAATCGAGCTAATTCCGCCTTTTTATCAATTAAGCCAGCTAACGGAATAAAAATTTTTAATTGTCCGACTAAACCAATGGCTGATTCAGGAATAGATTGTTGCGTAGAAATCCAATCAATTGCATTCACTTTGGCTAATTTCTTAATATAGTGACTATGCAATTGTAACCATTGTTGTTGATCCAAAACATCAGTCTGTAATAATAAATAAATTGTTTTACTAGGGGCGATATTCATTTCTCCCCGAATACGCCGAATCGTTAAAATCAATTCCATTAAATGCTGCACTTGATCCGTAATTAAATGATGAACTAAAGTCGGATCAACAATTGGATATGGTTGTAACATAATCGTATCCGAATGAATTCCACTTAACGGTGCAATTCGTTGCCAAATTTCTTCAGTAATAAATGGAATTAATGGATGTAATAATCGCAATATCGTTTCTAAAACTTTTAATAAAGTTTGACGAGTTCCGCGTTGTAAATCTGGATTATCAATTTGTAAACCAATTTTGGCAAATTCTAAATACCAATCACAATATTCATTCCAAGTGAATTCATATAATATTTGCGCGGCTAAATCAAAACGATAACTATCAATTGCTAAACGAGTTTCACTAATCACTTGTTGCAAACGGCTTTGAATCCATAAATCAACCGAAGTATATTCGCAAATTTCGCCTGATAATCCATCATCATAACCTTCGGTATTCATTAACACATAACGCGCGGCATTCCATAATTTATTACAAAAATTGCGATAGCCTTCAATTCGTGCTAAATCAAAACGAATATCTCGTCCGGTTGAGGCTAAAGAGGCAAAAGTAAATCGTAAAGCATCCGTCCCAAAAGAAGGAATCCCTTGCGGAAATTGTTTACGGGTAGCTTGTGCAATTTTTTCAGCTAAATGCGGCTGCATTAAACCTGAAGTTCTTTTAATCACTAAAGATTCCAATTCAATTCCGTCAATTAAATCGATAGGATCGAGAATATTGCCTTTAGATTTAGACATTTTCTGTCCTTCAGCATCCCGCACTAAACCATGAATATAAACCTCTTTAAATGGGACTTGCCCTTGAAATTTCAAACCCATCATAATCATTCGCGCGACCCAGAAAAAAATAATATCAAAACCGGTGACTAAAACACTGGTCGGATAATGTCGCGCTAATTCAGCAGTCGCCTCTGGCCAGCCTAAAGTCGAAAAAGGCCATAATGCTGAAGAAAACCAAGTATCTAATACATCTTCATCTTGAGCCAACGGATAATCATCTCCCAATTTATGAATGCGACGAATCTCTGTTTCTGAACGTCCAACATAAACATTACCATCTTGATCATACCAAGCCGGAATTCGATGTCCCCACCAAATCTGCCGCGAAATACACCAATCTTGAATATTACGCATCCATTCAAAATAAGTATTTTTCCAATGATCGGGAACAAATTTAATCTCGCCTTTTTCCACCGCCGCAATCGCCGGTTTCGCCAAAGGTTCAGCACGAACATACCATTGATCGGTAAGGAAGGGTTCAATCACTGCGCCACTACGATCACCGCGAGGCACCATTAACGTATGCGGCACAATTTTTTCGATTAAATTATAAGCCTTTAAATCTTCAATTAATTTATCACGCGCTTCAAAACGATCTAAGTTTTGATATAAGGTGGGAATTAATTTATATTCATTCTCTTCATCACTACGAATTTTGGCATTTGCGGTAAAAATATTAATTAATCCGCCATGAGGTAAACGCGAAATCGCTTTATGATCACGATGACGCAACCATACTGCATAATCATTAAAATCGTGCGCGGGCGTAATTTTCACACAACCACTACCAAAACTGGGATCTACATATTCATCAGCAATAATGGGAATATAACGACCGGTAAAAGGAATTTCGACCAATTCACCAATTAAATGTTTATAACGTTCATCTTCTGGATGAATCGCTACCGCTGCGTCGCCTAGCATGGTTTCCGGACGGGTGGTCGCCACAATTAAATATCCCGTACCATTGGTTAATGGATAGCGAATATGCCACATAAAGCCTTGTTCTTCGCTGGATAAAACTTCCAAATCTGAAACCGCAGTATGTAAAATCGGATCCCAATTCACCAATCGTTGTCCGCGATAAATTAAACCTTGTTCATACAAACGAATAAACACTTCTTGAACCGCATCAGACATTCCCGAATCCATCGTAAAACGTTCGCGTTGCCAATCTAGCGATGATCCCATACGGCGTAATTGTTGGGTAATAGTGCCGCCTGAATGTTGTTTCCATTGCCAAATTTTATCGACAAAAGCCTCACGACCATAATCATGGCGCGTTTTACCCTCGGCATTGACTAATCTTTCGACCACCATTTGAGTGGCAATTCCCGCATGGTCAGTCCCCGCTTGCCACAAAGTGCTACGTCCTTGCATACGATGATAACGAATCAGTGCATCCATAATAGTATCTTGAAACGCATGACCCATATGCAGACTGCCGGTGACATTCGGCGGCGGAATCATGATGCAATAAGACTCACCTTCAGCACTGGCGGTAAAATAACCGTTTCTTTCCCAAGTTTGATACCAACGTTGTTCAATCGAATGCGGGGAATATGTTTTTTCCATGATGTCAAGAAATTGTTTTTAAAGTCAAAAATCGTTAATCGAAAAAGTTTATTTTAGCGTACTCTGCAAGATAATAGCTGAGTTTAGCATGAGTCGTTGATTTTGTTTATTGATTAAATAAAAGCTGTTGTCCTTGTATTTTTAATGTCCAACAATCTTTGTCAATGCGATCAGCAATATCTTCTAACACATTCAGAATTGTTTGATTTTCAGGCGTAATTCCATTTTTTAATAAAGGCATAATGTACAAAACAATTTCATCAAAATGAGCTAACTTTTTTTCGCGCTCCATTCTGCGTAAATAAGAAATCAAGTAGTATTTAACACGCAAATTTAAATCAATATGTGTTTTAAATCGTTTATCTTTTTTGATAGTAAAAACTTCAGTTTTATCATCATAATCAAACGTTTCTAATAAAATAGGCGTTAAATCGGAATATTCTTTTTTCATTAAATCTAAAAAGCCTAATTCCAAACCCTTGATAATTAATTCGTCGTTAATTTGTTCTAAGGATGCGCCGTTATTTTTTGCAATAATGCCTTCAATGGTTTGCATGACAATATCGCCAATATCCATACCTAAAGCGGCTTTCATAATGTATTTAGGTTTGCGAACTTTTTTGAAATTAATAATGAGTTGACCGGATAAAACAGTGAAAGGATTTTGCCGCTTTTTAAAACTGGTTTGTCCGTTTTTTTGTGCCACTGCTCCCGCATATTCAAAACCACAACTTTCTGCGGTTTCTACAATTAAATGCCAAAATTCGGGGTCTTTGTGAGCGAAAACAAACGACATCCAGCGGTCAAATTTCAAAACGCGATACATTTCTTTAATGCTTTGCGCCATTAAATCGTTGTAATCGGCTTTGCTTTTGTCATGCTCTCCGCCTTCAATCGCCTCTAAAGCGTAATCTTGCTCTGTGACTTTTAAATCAAGCCAAGCATTCCACATCACCGATAAATCTAAATAAGGTATTTTTTTGCCATAGGGTGGGTCGGTGTAAATGTAATCAACGCTTTCTTTTTTTAGAAAAGCTAAATTAGTCGCCGTGCCTTGAATAACTTGTAAGTTTGCAATGGTTTCTTGATTGATTTTATATTCTATTTCACGTTTAGCATTAATGACTTTATCAAATCGCAATTTAAAATACTTCATTAAATCTACATCTTTTGGGTCTGGTGCAATTCTATATCGGTAATATTGGAAAGCACTAGCATTACCTTGACCGTCTTTTGTTGCGACTTTCCCTGTGTGATATGTCTTATTTGCTTTAGTCAATAAACCAGAAAACATGAGTAATAATGATTTTCTAATATTCTCATTAGGCTCTTGCATAATTAATGACTTTAAAAAACTAAGTTGAGCTAATTGCTTTTTACTAAATAAATCTTGTACCACAAGAACATCAGACCCTTTAGGCAAAACCCAATCTTTAGGGTATGAATATTTTTTTAATGCTTTTCCTATTTCTTCTTCTGTTTTAGGTTCTTTTGCTAAATACTCCATTTTGATTTTTTCAAAACTTTCCTGCAAATCAGAAACTTTTACTGGAGAAATTAAACCCGCTACTAAAAAAATAGACATTGGGTTTAAATCTAAGTGAATGGCGTGGCGGTCAATCATCATGGCTTCAATGGCAGTGACACCATTACCACCAAACGGGTCTAAAACTAAATCGCCTTTCTGTGAAAAATTTTGAATGTACTCATTTACAACATTCCACGCTTGTTTAGTAAAATAGCCATGTACTCCAAAATGCCGTTTTGCTGTGCGTTTTTTAACGGGTATTTCTTCTAACAGCGGGCAATTCAAATAATCAAAATTAGCTTTGTTTTGGTTGGCTTTTTTTACGCTGTCATAGGTAAATGTTTTGCCGCTTTGGAATGAACTTGATGACAAAAAACCGGCTAAAACTTCCCAATAATCGGCAATTTCTTTTAATTCAAAATACAAAATCGGCTCTTGTATATCTTGGCGAAATAACGAAAATGCACGACCATTACATAACGCAAAAAAGGTCGTGCGTACTTCTGGATGAATCGCATAAAAATAAACCTGCTCAACATGATCGCCATTTTTAATATTTTGATTGGGCGATTTTGCATCCAATACCCAAGCATAATTATCAGCGATTTTTAATAAATAATCTGGCGTTTGTTGTAATTTACGTTTTCCAGAAGCTATTTTCACAAATGGATTAATAAAAGTTTTACTGCGTACAATTTGCGTTTGTTGATAACCCAATGCTTGCAATAAAGGTAAAATTAATAATTCTCTCACTGAATCTTCTTTAAAATCAGTAGAGTCTAATTGTGCAAAATCAAAATGTTTAAAAAGACTAACAGCATTCATAAAATTTATTAAATATATTTAAAGAGTCAATAATAATTTTTTCATTAATGATAGGTAAATAATCCATTTTTAGTAATACTATTGATTATTTACCCTCTTAAAAAAGCCTATTAAGCCTTTTTATTTTCAATATAAGCTTGTTGAATGGTTTGCTGTATTTTTAATAATTCAGTAAATTTTTTTTCAAAACAACGACCTTTGCGATAATCTTCATCCACTTTTTGATAAAGCAAAAAAACAGAAATGGCCGAAGGAAAAGGCAAGCCTTTCGCTCTTAATTCAAAAATAGCTTGATCTAATGTCATTTAAGGAATTCCATAAAGTAAAATTTGTGAATTAAAAAATAATGCAAAAATTATACCATTTAGTATTATCGTTATGATGACTATAATGCGTAATCAAAGGTTGATTTTTCTGGGGCATTTCATTTACCCTAATTATGAAAACAAAATTGGTGTTTTTGAACCTTTAACTTTTCTCCTTTTTTTATAACTCATTGAAAATAAAAATATTATAAATTAACACGCACTTTGCGTAATAATTAGATAAATTGCACAATCCAATTGATCTGATTAGTGTTTATCTATTTATTATTTAATTTAATTAAAGGTTAAAATTATGAATACAATTGGTTGCGAAAACTGTCAAAATACTATGAATTTAAAATCTAAATTATTGAATGAGGAATTTTGGATTTGTAGCACTGAAGGTTGTCATGAATGGCTGCATCGTTCTACCGTGATTTCTAAATCAGAATCCCGCCAAACCTCTGCTTTACCTTGGACAAAAATCGGTGAAGCAATTGTATTAGCGGTGAATAAATGTGAATTAATATTGTTAAATAAATTAAACAATGGTTTACAATAAAGTTTGAATAAAATAGCCGTCATTTAAAAACAATTTCACTTATAAAATAATAGCTATTTTATACTTTTAGAATCCAATAAAATTCCATTAATAAAAGCGCATTCATTTGCTACTTAAATACAGCGTATTTTGTATCATTTGTTAAATAGATACGGAATGAATTATTAATTCTTGCGCGCGAGTGGACACTGACCATAATTTTTCTAATTGATAGCGATTTCTAGCGGCGGGAGTCATTAAATGTAATAATAAATCCCCTAAATCAACTAATACCCAATCGGATTTATAACCTCCTTCTATTCCTAAAGGTTTCAAATCATATTCATTTATCTTTTCCACAATATAATGGGCTAATGCTTGGGCATGACGCTCTGAAGTTGCGGTCGCAACCAACATCGCATCCGTAACACTGGTACGTCCTTTTACATCAATCAAAATAATATTTTCAGCTTTGCGTAAATCTAATTCAGTTTGAACGATAGTAATTAATTCATTTAATTGCATTGGCTATTTTCTCTTAAGTTTAATAATAAAGTTGATGGGAATTGATATAATCAATTACACTATCCGGCAATAAAAATCGACAGCTTTTTTGTTCTGCACATAATTGTCGAATTTGACTGGCGGAAATATCAAATCCAGTGACAGTTTGTAACCATAATTTACCAAAATGAAATTCTGATAAATCCGCTAATCGTTGAGTATATTTAAGTTGTAAAAAAGAATTTAAATTCACCATTGGTGTTTGTGGACGAGTCATCACTACTAAATGCGCATAATCGAATAACTGTTGCCAACAATACCAATTCGGTAATTGAGCTAAAGCATCATTTCCCATAATTAATAATAAAGGTAATGCAGCATAACGACGGCGTAATTCAATTAAACTATCGAGCATATAAGAAACACCGGCGCGATCAATTTCTAAGGTTTCGAGATAAAATTGCGGCTGATTAGCAATCGCTAATTGTAACATCGCTAATCGATCAATAGTTTTAGTACGACTAGGCGATTTTAACGGTGATTGCGCACAAGGCATAAAGCGTAATTCGGTTAATTGTAATTGTTGTTGAATTTCTAATGCGCAACGTAAATGTCCGTAATGAATCGGATCAAAACTTCCACCATAAATTCCGATCATTGACGAATATGTCCATCACCTAACACAATAAATTTCAAAGTGGTTAAGCCTTCTAATCCTACTGGCCCTCGAGCGTGTAATTTATCGGTACTAATTCCAATTTCAGCTCCTAATCCATATTCAAAACCATCGGCAAATCGAGTAGACGCATTTACCATTACTGAACTGGAATCGACTTCGCGTAAAAAGCGGCGGGCTAACGTATAATTTTCGGTGACAATACTGTCTGTATGTGCAGACCCATAATGATTAATATGTTCAATCGCATCGTCAATTGATTTAACTATTTTAATTGCTAAAATCGGTGCTAAATATTCGGTAAACCAATCCGTTTCAGTGGCTAAAATAGCGTTGGGAATTAACTGACAAGTTTTAAAACAACCACGTAATTCTACGCCGAATTTTTGATATTCATTGGCTAAAAGCGGCAAAATCTTTTCTGCAATAGATTCCGAAACTAATAAAGTTTCCATTGCATTACAAACGCCATAACGATGGGTTTTGGCATTAAGCGCAATTTTAATCGCTTTAGCTATATCGGCTTCGGTATCAATATAAACATGACAATTTCCATCCAAATGTTTAATTACTGGAATAGTCGCTTCTTGACTAATCCGTTCAATTAAACTTTTGCCACCGCGAGGCACAATCACATCGACAAATTGTTTTAAGGTAATTAATTCTCCCACTGCTGCTCGATCGGTGGTGGCGACAATTTGTACCGTTTCTGTGGGCAAAGCGACCGTTTGTAAGCCTTGATTAATACAATTCGCAATCGCTTGATTTGAATGCAAAGATTCTGAACCACCGCGTAAAATACAAGCATTGCCCGCTTTTAAACATAAAGCCGCCGCATCGATGGTTACATTTGGGCGAGATTCATAAATAATGCCGATTACGCCCAAAGGAACACGCATTTGTCCAACTTGAATCCCTGTTGGACGATAACGTAATTGACTGATTTCTCCCACAGGATCGGGCAATGCGGCAACTTGTTTCAAACCTTCAACCATTGCAGAAATCCGCGCCGGTGTTAAAGTTAAACGATCTAACGACGCAGCATCTAAGCCATTATTTTGGGCTAAAGTTAAATCTTGTTGATTTGCTAAGGTAATTGCAGATCGTTGTTGTTCAATCACCTCGGCAATCGCCAAAAGTGCTTGATTTTTCTGTTGTGTAGCAGCACTGCCAATCACACGACTGGCTAATCGTGCTTGCTGTCCCAAAGTGTGCATATAGGCTTTAATCGTCATAAATTTTCCAAAGCAGCTAAAAAATCGATAAAAATAATAAAAAAAGTCTCAAAATTGACGCTAGACTGAATGCAGTGCATTATAACGTTTGATTTACACTATCGTCTTAACCTTTTTTTAAGATCAATTAAAAAATTTATGCCCGAATTACCTGAAGTTGAAACCGTTTGCAGCGGATTGCGTCCTCATTTATGCCAACGCACGTTTACCAATGTGTTGGTTCGTGAGTTTCAATTACGCTGGTTAATTCCGGTGAATTTAGCCGAACATTTAATCGGTGAACAGATTGTGTCGATTCAAAGACGCGGAAAATATATTCTGATTCAAACCCAAAAAGGCACTTTAATCCTTCATTTAGGCATGTCCGGACATTTAAAAATTTTGCCATTAAATTATCCTTTAGAAACTCATGATCATCTGGATTTTATTTTTGATGAACAATTGTGTTTACGTTTTCATGATCCGCGAAAATTCGGCGCGATTTTATGGACAACAGAACCCATAGAACAACATCGTTTATTAAAAAATTTAGGTCCAGAACCTTTAACCGCCGAATTTACTGCTGAGAATTTTTATGCGCGGATTCATTCGCGTCGCCGAATGATTAAAACCCTGATTATGGATGGGCATATTGTGGTGGGAATTGGCAATATTTACGCCAGTGAAGCTTTATTTGTTGCTGGAATTTTACCCACTCGTTTTGCTCATCAATTATCGCTGACCGAGTGTCGCCGTTTAGTGAACGCGATTCGTCAAGTATTACAACAAGCGATTGCCCAAGGCGGAACCAGTTTAAAAGATTTTATCAATACTGAAGGCAAACCCGGCTATTTTGCTCAGGCTTTACAAGTTTATGGGCGTGTTAATCAGCCTTGTTATCGCTGTCAACAACTGATTAGTCAACAACTGATCACGCAACGCATGAGTTATTTTTGTCGGCATTGTCAAAAATAACTTATTGATAATTAATGAACATTTGGTAATAATTTTTTCAATTCAGGAATACAAGAACCACAATTAGTTCCGGCCTTTAACGCTAAACCAATCGCTTCGACACTGACTAAATTTTGTTGAAGAATCGCTTTACGCAACGTATTAATACCTACGCCAAAACAAGCGCATACCGTTTCACCGCTATCTTCCATGTCGTGAGCCGCTTTACCGGCTAATAAATTCATTCGATCGACATTTTCTAAATGAGGTTTGCTAAATAACTGCCCCAACCAAGTGCGAGCGGGTAAATCAAAATGATTTGACACAAATAATATCGCTTGTAATCGATTTTCTACAATTAAAGCCAATCGATAACGTCCGTGACATTTATCGCTAAATTCTAAAAATTCAATCGCATTTTGATTTTCAATTTTAAATAAATTCACCGCCCATTCGTGCCAATCTTCAGGGGTTTGATTTCCGGCGAATTCATAGCGTAAAAATTGCCGCCCGCGTGCCATTGTCCAATAATCTTGCTGCGTTAAATCGAATTCAGCACGCGACAAAATAAAACCATACCATTTTGGTAAATAAGGCTGAATTGAAACCGGTGTATGTTTTAATTCAGGTTGTCCTGAAATGGGATCAACTGCCGGATTCACCAATTTACCGATAACGGCTTCACTAGCAAATTGATCTGTCCAGTGCATAGGCATAAACAGCGTACCTCTTGCTTGTTCTTCGGTGCAACGTAAACGCACTATCGCTTTTCCCCAAAAACTGCGAATTTCCACCAAACTACCCTGAGTTAAGCCAAATCGCTGTGCGTCCTGCGGATGTAAATTCACAAACGGTTCTGGAGCGTGTTCCATTAAGCGGGCGGTTTTACCGGTGCGTGTCATCGTATGCCATTGATCGCGCAAGCGTCCGGTATTTAAAATCAACGGAAATTCGGCGGTAGGTAAATACTGCGGTGAACGCGGCGTAATCGATACGAAACGGGCTTTTTTATCGGGAGTCGAAAATTGAAAATCGGTAAATAATCGCGCCCTCCCTTGCCCGTTAATCAGCGGCCATTGAAATGGCGTTAAATGCTCGTAATCGCTATCAGAAAGATGAGCCAATTCACTGATATTAAATAAGCGTTCACCTTGATTTTCAAAGCCGGATAAAGCCGCATGTTCCCGAAAAATATCAGCAGGTTTTTGATAATCGAAGGCATCAACAAAGCCCATTTGTCGCGCTACTTGGCAGACAATCCACCAATCCGGCTTAACTTCTGCGGGCAATGGCAAAAAAGCACGCTGTCTGGAAATGCGTCGTTCCGAATTTGTCACCGTCCCGTCTTTTTCCGCCCAAATTGCCGCCGGTAATAACACCTCAGCATAACGACTAGTATCTGTATGAACTCCCTCAGAAACCACGACAAACTCACACTGTGCCATTGCTTCTCTAACCCAATTGGCATCTGGCATACTCACGGCTGGATTGGTTGCCATAATCCATAATGCTTTGATTTTATTAACTTTTATTGCATTAAATAAATCCACTGCTTTTAAACCAGCTTGGCGTGCGATGATTGGACTGTGCCAAAATCGCTGCACCAAATCGGTATGTTCAGGAATAAAATCCAAATGCGCGGCTAACATATTCGCTAATCCACCCACTTCACGTCCACCCATAGCATTCGGCTGACCAGTAATCGAAAAAGCTCCCATGCCGACTTTGCCAATACGTCCGGTAGCTAAATGGCAGTTAATAATGCTATTGGCTTTATCCGTACCGCAACTCGATTGATTCACGCCTTGCGAATATAAACTCACCACTTTTTCAGTGCGGGCAAAACTGCGAAAAAATTCGGCAACATCGGCTTCTGCTAATCCACAACTGAATGCGACTTTGGGAATATCACTGCTTGATTCTTTGGCGGCACGAATCGCGGCGGTAAAATTTTCCGTATGCTCTGCAATAAAATCTAAATCAAGCACATCTTCACGGCGGCAAAAATTGAGTAACCCATTGAATAATAAGGTATCCGTTCCGGCTTGAATGGGAAGATGCAAATCAGCAATATCGCAACTAGCGGTTTTACGCGGGTCAATCACGATAACTTTTAAAGTGTTACGAATTTGTTTCACTGCTTTTAAACGTTGAAATAACACCGGATGACACCAAGCTAAATTTGAACCGACTAACACGACTAAATCCGCTTGTTCAATATCCTCATAACAACAGGGAACGACATCTTCGCCGAAAGCGCGTTTTTGTGCCGCCACCGCTGATGACATGCAAAGCCGCGAATTGGTATCGATATTCGCAGAACCGATAAATCCTTTCATCAATTTATTGGCAACATAATAATCTTCAGTGAGCAATTGTCCCGACACATAAAAAGCAATCGCTTCTGCGCCATATTGGTCGATAACTGCTTGAAAACGTTGCGCAATCGTGGTGATTGCAGTTTCCCAACCAACTTGTTCACCATTAATTTGTGGATAAAGCAAACGATTGTTTAAATCTAACGTTTCAGCCAATGCCGCTCCTTTTGAGCATAATCGTCCAAAATTCGCGGGATGAGTTTTATCGCCTTGTAGCGTAATGAATTGATTTTGTTGAGAAACTGTAACTCCGCAGCCTACGCCACAGTAAGGACAGGTGGTGCTAATCATAGTAACCGTCGCAAATGCGAATAAATTTTAAATGAGAATAGATAATGCGGCTAGAAAAGATAAGATTTTATTTTTAATTTACTTTAAATTTATTTAGCATTAAATTAATCATAAATTTGCAAAAATTTCTTCTAAATCAACTTTTAATTCAGGAAATAAATAAGGAATAGCCTCGCCTTCATTTGCAAAAATACCGATTAATTGATATTGTTGCGTTTCCTCGTTTAATACAAATTGATAAATTACTTCTTCTGAAGGAAATATTGTCCAGTATTCTTTAACGCCGCATTCTTGATACAGTTGATATTTAATTTTAACATCGCGTTTTGAATTCTGTTTTGACACAATTTCAATAATCCAATCCGGCGATCCTAAACAGCCGCGACTATCAAGTTTAGTAATATCACAAATGACGCATAAATCGGGTTGTACGGTGGTATAAATCTCTTCATTAATTTTGCTAAATTTATTTTTATCATACAATCGTACATCAAAAGGGGCAGCAAATAAACGACACGATTTATTTCTAAAAAATGAATATAAAATACCGCTTAATTGAATAGAAATGGTTTGATGCTTTAAATTAGGTGCGGGACACATCCATAATTTGCCCTTAATTAATTCTAGCATTCCATCGAATTGCCAAGTTAAATAATCGGCATAATTATAAGTTGCATTTAAATCCAATTGCTCAATACGAGTAATATGACTCATCGTAAAATCTCCGTTTTTTTTGTAGAAAAATTAAATGGTAAATTTTTCTATCATGGTAAATCATTTGAAAACGCTATACCGTAATTGTTTTAAAAACTAACCCCAACGCCTAACCAAAATTTCTGCGTATCTAATTTACCACTTGCACCACGCGCATCGAAATAAGCATATTTGGCTAATAAATTATAATGTTTAAAAAATTCTTTAGTCGCCATGAAATTCCATTCATTTCCATAATTCAATTTACCGCTATCGTCGGTATAATCATGATAAGCGGCGGTCAATTTAATTCCTTCAATATCGGTATTGATTAATCCATAAACATCGCGCAAACCCGCGGCGGGCGTGACTAGAAATTGATCAGCCCATCCATTAAAAATATGTAAAGTAGCTAATGGTGTATCAAAGGTTTTATTAACACCTTTACCATCTAATTGTTCCATTCCACCTTTTAAAATAATTCCCGATAGATTTACACCGCCAATAAAATGATAATAATCGGCATGATAAGGCGTTGGATTTTGTGTATAGTCGGATTGATAAGCATATTCAGCGGTATATAATAATTTAATATCATCGCTGAGTTTTCGTCCACCGTCCAAACGAATACCGTAGGTTTGATTCGATTCATTATGCGTAAAACCACCGATTGCACCAGTCGCTGCATTAAAATCCATTAAATACGCATAACCCGTTAATGCACCAATTTCTGGCAAAGAATAAGTCAGATTAGCAAAGGGAAATTGCATATCTTTCATATATGAACTGACCGTTTCTACTTTATTGGAATAGCCCACCAAAATTTTGGTATTTGGTAAAGAAGTATTTGTCACAACCACCGCATCGTAGGTTTGACTCATTTGTCGCCAATCTACACTGCCGATAAAACGTTGATTATCAAAATTGAGTTTTTGTCTTCCCACTTTAATTTCGGTATTGGGAATACCTTTATAGGATAACCATAATTGATTAAGTTCATGTTCTTGTGGATCTGCAACAATTTCGTAGCCAGTTTTGCCATTACGAGTGCTGTTATAATCATTAGCGACAATATCCTGATTGCCTTCGTATTCAACATAAGCTTGAAAACCATAAAACTCAGGCGTTAAATAGCCAATATCTAAACGAATGGTAGCGGCGTTTCCTACTTGTAATTTAGGATTATCGCTATCGGCTTGTTCATAGCGAAAACGTAAATCGAATTTGATTTGTCCGTATTTGCTATCAGCTTGATTAAATTTTAAAGCAGATTCAATCTCATCATTTATACCCGCCTGCGCTGAAAAAGTGATACCGGATAAGATTAATAAAGCTATCCTAGATAATTTGCTATTCATAATTACACCTGTGCTACTCATTAATGTGGATGGTCACAATCACTTAAAAAGGTTAATAAACTTTCTCGATATTGGTAATAGTCCGGATGTTCAAGTAAAGATTTTCGCGTTCTAGGTCTAGGTAAATGAATTTCCTCAATTTTACCGATTTTAGCTCTAGGGCCATTGGTCATCATCACCACGCGATCCGCTAACAAAATCGCTTCATCAACATCATGAGTCACCATAATCGCGGTAACGTGAGTTCGTTCCCACACTTCCATCAAGACTTCTTGCAATTCCCACCGCGTTAATGAGTCTAACATGCCAAAGGGTTCATCTAACAATAACAATTTAGGTGATAAGGCAAACGCGCGTGCAATCCCCACTCGTTGGCGCATTCCATTAGAAAGTTCATTGGCTTTTTTAAATAAGCTATCCCCTAAACCCACACGAGTCAAATAATATTCCACAATATCTTGACGTTGAGCTTGAGTCGCATGAGGATACACTTTATCTACACCTAACATCACATTTTCAAAAGCCGTCATCCAAGGAAATAAACTGGGAGCTTGAAAAACCACGCCACGATCGGGACCCGCAGTGCTGATTTCACGATTATCGAGAATAATTCCGCCTTCAGATACTTCAGTTAAACCCGCAGTCATGGATAATACGGTTGATTTACCACAGCCGGAGTGTCCGATAATCGAAATAAATTCGCCTTTTTTGATCATCATATCAAAACCATCTACCACTCTAATGCTACTGTTACCATCTGGCGTGGGATAAATTTTGGCTAAACGCGAATATTCTAAATATCGTGGTTTGCCTAAATCATGCGATTTAGGTTTGAGCGCGGATTGATCCAAATGCCAATCATTAGTGGTATTCGGTCTCACGTTCGGCAACACGATTTTATCTTTAACCGCTTCAGCTTGATCGATACCAATTGCCATTAAATAACGTGTAATTTCCGCGCGTAATTTTTTAAACTCAGGATCATGATTCAAAGCGGTACGATCACGCGGACGCGCAATCTCCACCGGAAAATCGGGACCGAAAGTTGCCTCCGGCGCAGGATTTAGCGGGATCACTCGATCAGCCATATAAATAGCTTCATCAACATCATTAGTAATCAAAATCATGGTTTTCTTTTCTTTTGCCCAAATTTGCAGAATTTCATCTTGTAAATTACCGCGAGTCAGTGCGTCTAATGCACTTAAAGGTTCATCCAATAACAAAATATCCGGATTTGCCGCTAAAGCTCTAGCCACGTTCACTCGTTGACGCATTCCTCCGGATAATTCAGCGGGTTTTTTATCCATAGCATGAGCCAAATTCACCATTTGAATGTATTTTTCAGTATGAGCTTTACGTTGTTGGGCTGTCCAATGTTTGAAAATTTCATCGACTGCTAAAGCAACATTTTGATACACCGTCAACCAAGGCATCAGTGAATAATTTTGAAACACCACGCCTCGATCTGGTGCAGGCGCGATAATCGGTTGTCCTTGTTTTAAAATGGAACCGCTGTCTGCTTGTAACAAACCGGCAATTAATGACACTAACGTTGTTTTACCACTTCCAGAAAATCCGACAATTGCAATAAATTCGCCTTCTTTAACGTTTAAACAAATATCTTTTAAAATGTTCTGATGAGCATAACTTTTACATACCTTTTTTAATTCCAGTAACGGCAAACTGGCATCATTAGACGGATTCATAGAAATAAAAGATGATTTCAGAGAAGTTGCAAATTGAAGCGGAACCACAGCAGCCATGATTTCACCTTAAAAAGATTTGTTAAAAGAAAACAGATTTTGTAACGAATTCATAATCCGGTCTAAAATAAATCCGATAATCCCAATGGTAAAAACCGCTACCATAATTCGACCTAATGATTGTGAACTGCCATTTTGGAATTCATCCCACACAAATTTTCCTAATCCCGGATTTTGTGCCAACATTTCAGCCGCAATCAATACCATCCAGCCGACTCCTAATGACAACCGCATTCCGGTAAAAATAAACGGTAATGCTGAAGGTAAAATAATTTTTTGAATTTGAGTACGCCAATTTAAACGTAACACTTTGCTAACATTGACTAAATCTTTATCAATTGAAGACACGCCAACCGCTGTATTAATTAAAGTAGGCCATAAAGAACATAAAGTTACCGTAATCGCTGAGGTCAAAAAAGCTTTGTCGAACCAAGAATCATCGCTGGTTTGATACAACGCGCTGACGGTCAACGTCACAATCGGCAACCAAGCTAATGGCGAAACGGGTTTGAAGATTTGAATCAGGGGATTCATTGCGGTATTAAACACAGAACTCATGCCACATAAAATCCCCAAAGGAATCGCAACCAAAGTGGCTAAAATAAATCCGGTAAATACGGTTTTTAAACTGGTTTGAATTTGATCTAAATAAGTGGCTTTACCGGTATAGGTAAATTCGGTAATCGAGGCGTTGGGGTCTTTGGCTAAAGCGGCTTGATTATCTTTAATTTGTTGTTGATAAAATTCCTGTTCTTTCTGTCGTTCTTCATCGTGTTCAACTAATAAGCCACTGAATTCATGCCAAACAGCAGTAGGACCCGGAATCGCACCTAAACTGGTATTAATTTGACTCGCCGACGCACTCCATAGCCCTAAAAATACAATAAAAGCAATCACAGGCACTCCTATCATTAACCACAATTGTCGAATTTGTTGCGTAGGATTTTCACCGGCACACAGTTTCATAATTGGCACAAACCAAGTTAAACCGGTAATGTTAAAAAATTTAATCCATTTTTTGTACATGATAAACCTCTTACAATCTGTAAAAATAAAGCTAAAAATTACCGGTTAAATTTTTAAAAAATCCTAACCGGTATTGGTCAATTATTTTTCAACAATTTTGCCACTAACAACTTTTTGTGTGCCTTTTAAACCGATGGTAAATTTGGTTAAATAATCATTCGGTTTACTGGCATCAAAAGCGACATTGTCAATAAAGTAAGTTTGTACCGGTTTAAAACCGCTATCATTCGCGGCAGGAAAATCAGCGGCTGAAGCTTTTTTCTCAGCCACTAACGCTTCAGCAGCTTCTTTATATAAATCAGGACGATACACTTGTTTAGCGGTATTGATATACCAAGCATCGTCTTTGTATTCATTAATTTGTCCCCAACGACGCATTTGGGTTAAATACCAAACCGCCCCGCTGTAATAGGGATAGGAAGCATGGTTACGAAAGAATGTATTAAAATCCGGCAGAGCGCGGACATCACCTTTTTCATATTCAAAAGTGCCAGTCATACTGTTGTCTAAAACTTTTTCATCAGCACCGACATATTTGCTTTGCGCCAGAATTTTCACCGCTTCTAAACGGTTTTTATTATGGTCAGCGTCTAACCACATCGATGCACGAATCAAAGCTTTGATTAATGCTTTATGCGTTTTGGGATATTTTTCAGCCCACGCTTTATTGACCCCAAAAACTTTTTCAGGAATGTCTTTCCACATTTCTTCGTCAGTAATTACCGGTACACCTACGCCTTTTGCGACTGCCTGTTGATTCCAAGGTTCGCCCACGCAATAACCAAAAATCGTTCCCGCTTCTACGGTTGCTGGCATTTGTGGTGGCGGTGTTACGGATAACAAAGCGTCTGCACTAACTTGACCCGAAGTGTCTTGTGGTGGTGAATAAAACCCGGGATTGATGCCACCACCAGCTAACCAATAACGCAATTTAAAATTGTGTGAAGAAACCGGAAAGGTCATCGCCATGTTAAAAGCTTTACCTTTGGTTTTATAATTTTCAACAATCGGTTTTAATACATCGGCTTTAATTGGATGTAGCAATTTTCCATCTTTAGCTACGGTAACTTTAGGTTTCATTTGCGCCCAAATATCGTTAGAAACGGTAATCGCGCTGCCATTTAATCCCATTGCGAAAGCGGTAATAATATCGGCTTTAGTACCAAAACCGATGGTTGCTCCCAAAGGAACTGGAGCTAACATATGAGAACCATCTAATTCACCGCTAACGACTCGATCTAAAACCACTTTCCAGTTAGCTTGAGCTTCCAGTTGTACATTCAAACCTTCTTCTTTGAAAAAACCTTTTTCGTAAGCAATCGCCAAAGGTGCCATATCGGTTAATTTGATAAAACCCAATTTAAGATTCGGTTTTTCTACTTTTTCCAAAGCTAACGCATTGATAGTAAAGCTAAAAGTGCTAATAGCCACCAAAGTAGCCATACCGAGTGATTGTAATTTCATAATGTTTCTCAATTCAGTGAATAATTTTTTATGAAAAAAGCAAACTGTATGCCAAAATTATAAATGATTATTTATCAAAAGCTTATGATAAAAAAGTACAGAATTTCAGATTTTTAGAAATGAATATGCCCATTTTTGAAAATCACTGGATCAAATTTGCACTGATTTGATCGGCTTGGTGAATTTGCTTGGTTATAAGGTTGCAGTTCGCGCCTCACTCCAACATTTTTAGCGGCTTTAATTTTCGGTTTAGAATTAAAGTGTTAGGCTTTTAAGTTTATATTTATTGTAACTAAATAAAATGTCATACAGTGATTTTACTTTAAAACAAGTTAAAGAATTATTTGAATTAAATATAGTTGATGAAATAATTTATTTTCTCAAATATCTAAAATATCAATTAGTCAATCCTTAAAAGAAATTTTAAATTACAATGTTCCTCTTGCAATGGCTATCGGAACTGAAAAAGCGAAATCTGAGTTAATTATTTCTAATGTTTTACTAGAAGTTAGAAAAATACTTAATAATAAAATTAGCTGTTTCTCAGGGGTGATTTTAGATGTAGATAAAGAAAAAGGCTTATCTGGTTTTTGTGATTTTATTATTAGTAAATCAGAAGAACAACTTTATATAACTGCGCCTATTATTACGATTGTTGAAGCTAAAAATGAATATATTATAGGTGGTTTAGGACAATGTATTGCACAGATGTATGCAGCATATCTTTTTAACCAAAAAGAGGGAGTAAAACTATCAACTATATATGGTGTAGTCACAACAGGTAATATTTGGAAATTTCTAAAATTTGAAAATCATTTCTGGTTAATATGATAAATGAATCTAGGTAAGTAAGTCATCGAAAATTATCCGGTATTGTTAAATCCCCCTAACCCCCATCTACATTTATACTTATATTTTGATAGTCAATTTAAAACTCAGGAGATTAAAAAATGCGCCACTTAATTTTTTTAGGATTGTTGTTTACTAAATCCACCTTGTTTGCCGCCGGAATAGTTGGCAATGGTACCGCAAATTCTTGTACCGTCGCTGCTTTGGAAAACCAATTAGCCCGCGGCGGAGTTGTGAGCTTTCAATGCGGAACAACGCCTTTTACTTTCACATTACCGGCAAGTTTAATCATCAATACTCCAACCACTATCGATGGTGGTGGTTTAATCAGTTTAAGTGGTGGAAAATCAGTGCGGATAGTAGAAAATAATAGCCATTTAACCTTAAAAAACATTACCTTGCGTGACGGTTATAGCAGCGGTACAGACGGCGGCGCGGCGGTATGGAATCATTACCGCGCTAATTTAACTGTTTTTCGCAGCAAATTTTTAAACAATACTGCACAAATAAATCCTGCAAGCGGTGATCACGGTGGTGGAGCGATTGCATTACATGGAGGGACATTAAAAATTGATAACAGTCAATTTATTAGCAATAAGACTTTGAACGGCGGTGGCGGCGTTATTCATTCCGTATTAGGTAATATGCAAATTAACACTTCTGTTTTTCGCAATAATCAAGCTACGCGCCCCGGCTATTCAGGGGCTATTTACAGTGATGGTACATTAGAAGGTGAAATCAACGGTTATAGCATTTTGCGAAAAAACCGTTTTTTTAATAACACTGGCGAAGGTCAAGGCGGGGCGGTATTTTTGTTCTTATATCCAAATCAAACCGGTAGTTACGGTTTAATTGAAAATTGTGAATTTATCGGTAATAAAGTCACCGCTGACCAAAAAGGTGATGCGTTAGGCGGCGCGTTACGTTTGGGAAATGGTACTTTCACAGTCAATAAAAGCACTTTTATCAATAATATAGCACAAGCGCAAGGTGGCGGAATTTGGACAGGCGAAGTATCGAGTTTAAAATTAACCAATAGCACTTTTAGCGGCAATCAAGCCGATTTAGGTGGTGCATTAATGCCAATCGGCAGTGGCAACTCACAATTTATTCACAACACGATTGTCTATAATATTGCCGCAAGTCACGGTGGAGCAATTTATGGCGGCGGTAGCAATATCACTTTGAGCAATAACATTATCGCGCATAATCAAGCTAATAATCCTTGGAATATCAATCACAATTGTGGGCAATGGTTAAATAGTGGCGGCGGTAATATTCAATTTCCGGGTCGGTTCGCGCCTTGGGATAGCAATGATCACGACTGTGTTCAAAATGGCGTGACCATGCTCGATCCTTTGTTGGGAACATTAGGCTATTACAGCAAAGCTTATACCCAAACTTATCCTCTGAAAAGTAACAGTCCAGCAATTAATACGGCGACAGATAATCAATGCTTGGCGACTGACCAACGTAATTTGAAGCGTCCTCAAGGATTACATTGTGATGTAGGGTCGTTTGAAGCACAGTTGTAAGGTTGGAGTTCGTATCTCACTCCAACCTATGAGCTAGATCGTCATCCTAAATTGTTGGATGAAGTCAGCGCGAAGTAAAAGTTTGGCTTGAAATTAAAAAAATATTGCACTCTCGGCAAATAATATTTTTAACCGCATAACTTATAGCAATAATTATCACATAATAAAAAATAACTAGGGAGTATCACTATGACAACAATGACTGTTATTGACCCAATTGAAAAACTATCTAAAAGGTTAAAATCCCTCGACCCAAAACTGGGTAAAGAAATTAAAAATTATGTTCCTTACTGGTGGGATAAAGAGTTAAATACGTCACAGAGTGCCGTTCAACAAATACTAATTAGTCTTGCACGGTTTGCAAATTTGGATATTCAATCAGTTCTTGATGAAAGTCAACCTTTGCGATTTAAAGAAAGTATTTGTAACTATAAACACACAGCTAATAAAATAACTGCTGAACTAAAGTCAGCAACGGCTTTAGTTGATTCGGTTGCGAAAATA
>JBEEJU010000210.1:0-2621 GCA_041169045.1 Pseudomonadota bacterium | reverse complement strand
GAGCCAGCATCTGGCGTTTCAACTCCAGCAATCATGCGGAATAAGGTGGTTTTTCCTGCACCGTTAGGCCCGATAATCCCTACAATTCCTCCGGGCGGCAATTTAAAATTCAACTGATTGACCAGCACTCGATCACCAAAACTTTTGCTGACCTGCTCAACATTGACCACGACATCGCCTAAACGCGGGCCTGGTGGAATGTATAATTCCTGAGTTTCATTACGTTTTTGCACTTCAACTGAGGATAATTCTTCAAATCGTGCTAAACGGGCTTTGCTTTTAGCATGACGACCTTTAGGGTTAGCGCGTACCCATTCCAATTCCGCTTTCATCGCTTTTTGACGCGAAGATTCTTGTTTCTCTTCTAAAGCTAAACGTTTTTCTTTTTGCTCTAACCAACTGGAATAATTCCCCTGCCAAGGAATGCCCATGCCGCGATCTAACTCTAAAATCCAACCCGCAACATTATCCAAGAAATAACGATCGTGAGTCACCGCAACCACTGTTCCCGGATAATCGTGTAAAAAGCGTTCTAACCAAGCCACAGATTCAGCATCTAAATGGTTAGTCGGTTCGTCTAGCAATAACATATCTGGATTCGATAATAACAAACGACACAAAGCCACTCGCCGTTTTTCGCCACCAGATAATTTAGTCACATCAGCATTCCAATCAGGTAAACGCAAGGCATCTGCGGCGACTTCTAAGCGTCGATCCAAATTATGTCCATCACAAGCATTGATAATGTCTTCTAAACGCGCTTGTTCTGAAGCTAATTTATCAAAATCAGCATCGGGATCGGCATAACCTGCATACACTGCGTCTAATTGGGATAACGCGGCTTTAATTTCAGCGACCGCCACTTCAATATTTTCGCGTACATTTTTATTAGGATCGAGCTGAGGTTCTTGCGGTAAGTAGCCGATTTTAATACCTTTTAACGGAATCGCCTCACCTTCAATTTCTGTATCTACTCCTGCCATAATCCGCAATAAAGTGGATTTTCCCGAACCATTTAAACCTAATACGCCAATTTTCGCGCCAGGGAAAAAAGATAAACTAATGTCTTTTAAAATATATCTTTTCGGTGGCACGACTTTGCCTACCCGATTCATCGAATAAATGTATTGCGCCATTCTGCTCTCAATAAGATTGAAAAAGCCCTATTATTTCATGTTTCGATCCGAATTAGCCGAATCAAATAGGTAAATTTTAAAAAGTGCAGCCTTTATCCTAAAGATAGCGTGGTTAATTCTTTCAGTAATTGGATTTGCGCTCGAAAATCAGCGGTAGATTCCGCTTTATTAACCGGTTGATAATGTCCATTACTTTGTAAAATCCAAGCTTGAGAATTATCGGTTAAATAGCTGTATAAATCATGTAAAACGCGCTCATGTAATTTTTTCGCTTCAATCGGAAAACAAGCCTCAACTCGCCTAAACATATTACGTTCCATTAAATCTGCACTGGAACAATAAATATCCCAATTGCCACCATTTTCAAACGCATAAACGCGGCTATGTTCTAAAAATCGTCCAACAATTGAACGCACTTCAATATTTTCTGAAATTCCCGTAATTCCCGGACGTAAACAACAAATTCCGCGTACAATTAATTTAACTTTAACCCCAGCTTGCGAAGCTTTATATAAAGCCTGAATCGCTAAAGGTTCAACAATCGCATTCACTTTAATAATAATGGTGGCAGATTGTTGATTTCGTGCAAATTCAATTTCTCGATCAATTTTTTCTAATAATTCTTTATGTAAAGTAAATGGAGATTGTAATAATTTATGTAATTGACTTACTTTACCCAAACTGGTTAATTGCATAAAAATGCGGCGCACATCTTCGCCTAATTCTTTATTACAAGAAAATAAACCATAATCGGTATAAATTTGCGCGGTTTTAGGGTGATAATTACCGGTACTTAAATGAACATAATTGCGTAATGATTTGCCTTCTTTGCGTAAAACTAAACACATTTTAGCGTGCGTTTTATATCCAACAACGCCGAAAACCACATGCACCGCCGCTTCTTGTAATTTAGAGGCTAAATTAATATTTTCTTTTTCATCAAATCGCGCGCGTAATTCAACAACAACGGTCACTGATTTTCCGGCTAAAGAGGCTTGAATTAATGCTTCGACAAACGGAGAATTCACTCCAGTACGATATAAAGTTTGTTTAATGGCTAATACCTCTGGATCAGCCGCCGCTTGACGAATAAATTCAATCACTGGCGTAAAAGATTCGTAAGGATGATGTAATAAAATATCCTGTTTACGAATCGCAGCAAAAATATCTTTTTGCCGACCTAAACTAATTGGCACTAGTGGTTTAAATGCTGGAAATTTTAAATCAGGACGATCAATTAATTGATAAATCGCTTGAATACGACTTAAATTAACAGGCCCATTCACTAAGAATAAACGATCTCGAGTCACATGAAAATGACTTAATAAAAACTCAACGGTTTCTTCAGGGCAATTTGCATCAATTTCTAAACGCACTTCATCGCCATAATTACGCATTGCCAATTCGCCTTCAACCGCATGTAATAAATCATCAATTGCATCATCATCCACAAAAAAATCGCTATTACGCGTGACGCGAAATTGA
>JBEEJU010000209.1:0-15646 GCA_041169045.1 Pseudomonadota bacterium | reverse complement strand
AAAACTTTAACAGAAAAAAATGTTTCTAATTCATCTTCCAAAGAGAAATCATTTTTTTTAATATCAATTTCTTTTATACCATTAAAAGAATTAATATAATTGTTTAAAACAATAATATCTTGACCATCAGTTATACTAATTTTTGGACAAGTAAAATCCCTGCTAATAAAATACGGTAATATTTTTTCTACCAAATTTTTAGCTAATAATTCTATTTTCTTAGCTCCTTCTAATAATTTTGGATTTTTAATTCCAAGTAATTTAATAGTTGAACCTGTTTTGGGTATATCTAATAAATCTTCAATCTTTTCATTTTCTATAATCGCATTTGACTTTCCCATCGTAAAGCTTATTTTCTTGAAAACATTTTTTTCCTCATAAATGCTTTCAACATAGACATTTTCAAAATATTTTAAACAAATAAAACGACCAAAACCTTTACCGCCTTCCAAAATTTTTTTATCTGAATATAAGGTATCAAAAGAAAGTTTATTATCCGCTGTGAATCCAATACCATTATCAGTAATCTCAAAATTCTCAATGTTAGCAATGTCATCAAGACTTGATTGACGGCTACGTTTTACTGTAATGACAATCTCTCCGTTTTGTTCTTGTTTGCTTTTAATCGCCTGAATAGCATTAACAATCACTTCGACAAGTGGCGTATAAATAGTTGTTTTATCACTTATATTTTTGACAACTCCTTTAATATTAAGTACGCTCATAATTGCCTCCTTGGATAAAAATGTAAGCCGTGCTAAACACAGCTTACATTAACCGTTTTAAACTAAACCTCTTTATAAATCGCCGCGCCTTCTTGGATAAATTCCTGCGACTTTTCAACCATGCCTAATTTTAAAGCTTCTTCTTCGGCAATGCCTTTTTCTTGGGCATAATTACGCACATCTTGACTAATTTTCATTGAGCAAAAATGCGGACCGCACATTGAACAAAAATGCGCAACTTTTGCGGATTCTTTAGGTAAAGTTTCATCGTGGAATTCTCTGGCTTTTTCGGGGTCTAATCCAATATTAAATTGATCCTGCCACCGAAATTCAAATCGAGCTTTACTCATCGCATTATCCCGCGCTTGCGCACCCGGATGCCCTTTAGCTAAATCCGCCGCATGAGCCGCGATTTTGTAAGTCACAATACCTTCACGAACATCTTGTTTATTCGGCAATCCTAAATGTTCTTTAGGAGTGACATAACACAACATTGCACAACCATACCAACCGATATTTGCTGCGCCAATCGCTGAAGTAATGTGATCATATCCGGGCGCAATATCGGTGGTTAAGGGGCCTAAAGTGTAAAAAGGAGCTTCGCCGCATTCTTCGAGTTGCTTTTCCATGTTGACTTTGATCATATGCAATGGCACATGACCCGGACCTTCAATCATGGTTTGAACTTCATGTTTCCAAGCAATTTTGGTCAATTCTCCCAAAGTTTCTAATTCACCAAATTGTGCGGCATCATTCGCATCATAAATCGAACCTGGACGTAACCCATCTCCTAAAGAAAACGCGACATCGTAAGCTTTCATGATTTCGCAAATTTCTTCAAAATGAGTGTATAAGAAATTTTCTTGATGATGCGCTAAACACCATTTCGCCATAATTGAGCCACCGCGCGACACAATTCCGGTTAAACGTCTGGCGGTTAAAGGAACATATTGCAAACGCACGCCGGCATGAATCGTAAAATAATCCACGCCTTGTTCAGCTTGCTCAATTAAAGTATCGCGGAAAATTTCCCAAGTGAGTTCTTCAGCTTTACCCTCAACTTTTTCCAAAGCTTGATAAATCGGTACAGTACCAATCGGCACGGGAGAATTGCGTAAAATCCATTCGCGTGTTTCATGAATATGTTTTCCGGTAGATAAATCCATAATCGTGTCACCGCCCCAACGAATGCCCCACAGCATTTTTTCGACTTCTTCCTCTATGGTTGAAGTCACTGCGGAGTTGCCTAAATTACCGTTAATTTTAACTAAAAAATTTCGTCCAATAATCATGGGTTCGAGTTCAGGATGATTGATATTACAAGGAATAATCGCCCGTCCACGCGCAACTTCTGCACGAACAAATTCAGGCGTAATCACTGATGGAATCGACGCGCCAAAAGATTCGCCAGCGTGTTGATGCTGACTCCATTCGCGCATTTGTGCCAAATTCTGATTTTCACGAATGGCAATAAATTCCATTTCTGGAGTAATAATTCCCTTACGAGCGTAGTGCATTTGGCTTACATTAGCTCCCGTTTTGGCGCGACGCGGTAAACGGATATGTTCAAAGCGTAAATTCGCGGTTTTGGGATCATTGAGTCGTTCAATCCCATAAGCTGAACTGGGCGCGGACAATAATTCGGTATCTTTACGTTCCTCAATCCAAGTAGCACGAATCGGTGGTAAACCTTTGCGCAAATTAATTTCTACTGTCGAATCAGTATAAATTCCCGAAGTATCATAAACATAAAGCGGTGGATTTTTTTCTGCACCAAATTGGCTAGGAGTATCTGATAAAGTAATTTTTCGCATCGGGACGCGAAGATCAGCACGGCTACCTTGAATATAAATTTTTTCCGAAGCGGGATAAGGATCGATTTTAATCGTGCGCGTGGTGGTAGGAATGGGTGAACTCATGATTATCTCCAAAAAATTAATATACAATTCACAAGAGACAAGGGGGCTTTCCTACGCCGGTGTTAACCGGATCAGGTTCAAAGGGTAAATCTCAGCTTTACTTAGTAAAGCACCCCTAGCCTTGTGAGTCGTTTGTTAAGCTAATGGATAATTTGTTATATTGCAAGCGTAATCATTTTTTTATTTGATCCTTAATTTGTTTTAGTTCACTATAGACAGATATTTTTTTGTTCAACCTTTTCATTTGGAGAATAACGATGGACACTGTATTAAAAGACAGCCTTGCAATTCAAACTTCGCTCATATCTGATTTGATTTTACCTCAACGTAAAGATCAAGAGGATAATCAAGGAAATAACGGAGATAATGGAAACTCCAAAAATAATGGGAATAATGGAAATTCCGACAACAATGATAATCAAACGGAAAATAATAACGATGATCGATTAAATGAAAAGAATTCTGAATCTGAATCTGAAAACGATTCTGACAATGAAGTTACAGAATCCGATAACCAAGAAGGTGATAATAATTTAACCGGTACAGACACTGAAACTGATAATAACACCAGTAATAATTTCTCTTTTGGAAT
This sequence comes from Pseudomonadota bacterium, assembly GCA_041169045.1. GTDB lineage: Bacteria > Pseudomonadota > Gammaproteobacteria > Methylococcales > Methylomonadaceae > CAIQWF01. Next base: position 12,410 of record JBEEJU010000209.1, on the reverse strand, counting down.
AGGTGCAAGCGAAACTGGATTTGTGGAAATTACGAGTGATGAATTATTTGGCAGTAAGGGAAAAACTGAAATTGATCTCAGCACTCTAAAGACGAATGAAGTAAAATTTGAAATTATTAACAACAAAGATTTAAAAATCGTTATTATCTTTACTAATGAATACTTATATATCAAGGATGCTTATAATGATGATACTCGTTGGGGATTAAAAACATTTCAGTTTAGCGATCGCAACTTAACTTTAAAGCAAATTTTACAGCCAGAGACGGAAATTACTGATCCTGTTGTCAACCCTGAATTACCCCCTGTAGATAATACCAATCCAACAGATAATGGTGGTACAGAAACGCCAGTTGGTGAAAATACTCAACTTCCAACCGGTGATGGCACAGGGACAACTCCACCTACCGATACACCAACTGACAACGGCACCGGAACAACTGACAATACCGGCGGCACTACTACTGGTGAAAATACCGAAATTCCAACAGGTACTGGTGAAAATACCGAAATTCCAACAGGCGAAACGAATGAAACTCCGACTGACAATATAGATAGTGCAACTTATGTTTTTAGCAAAGACTCAGTGAGCGACACGATCAACAACCTTAATAATGTCGACGCGACAACGAATTATAACACCTTAATACTCAAAGATTTATCTCAATCTGATGTGTCCATTACTATTGAAAATCGGGTTAATTTGCTGATCACGATTACTCAAACTAATGTAACGCTGAAGATTGAAAATGCTTTTGCTAAAGATGGTGCTGCAACAATCAATTCATTTGTCTTTAGTGATGGTACGATTCCCGCTGATAAATTACAAATTTTTGCTATAACTGATGTAGGCACTGCTTTATACGTCAATCAAGGTACTGACGGGGATGATAATTTAGACACTAGCTCAGATATCAGTGATAGCCAAGGATCAATTATTGGATTAGCCGGCAACGATACTTTACAAGGTGGCGCGGGTGATGATTTTCTCAGTGGCGGCTTGGGTAACGATAGCTATGTTGTTAAACTCGGATCAGGTAATGATTCAATTAGTGAAACCAATGAATCTGGAGCAAACATCGATGTATTAATTTTGAAGGGATTAACCTTAGCTGATGTCAGTTTCCAAAAAACCAATGATACCGATTTGACCATAGTGCTGAATGCAAGCGGTGAAACTGTACAAATTATTGGCGCGTTTAACACTGAGACAGCAATTGAAAGCTTTCAATTTGATGATAGCAGTTTAACCATGGCTGACGTTCAAACTTTGGTAGAACCGATTCTTGTGGTTGATCCACCAATTGAAGTTATTGATCCAATTGAAGATACAGTAAATGCGATCAGCGGTTCGGCTATTGATGAAACATTAATCGGCACTGATCAAGATGACGCAATTAGTGGTAATGCGGGCAACGACACTTTGGATGGTGGATTAGGTAATGATCAATTGAAGGGCGGCGTGGGTGATGATAGCTATATTTTCACTCAAGGTTCAGGCTATGATTCTATCGATGAAACAGATAGTTCAGGCGCAGGCGGCAATGATACGGTCATTTTAAAAGGTATCGCTCAAGCTGACGTTGATTTGGTAAAAAGCAATTCTGACCTGTACATTACTCTGAAAAATAGCGATGACTCCCTCAGTATTACTGGTGCTTTTGATAACGAAAACAATTTAGCGATTGAGTCTTTTGAATTCGCTGATGGAACTATTTTAAGTAATAGCGAAGTGAATGATTCAGCTACTGAAGTTTTGTATTCTGAGATTTACTACTCCACTGTTGATGGTGTGTTATATGATAAGGAAATTGCTGCCCCCTCGACCGTTAAACGCACACTCAACGGCACAGATGACAACGATTTATTACAAGGCACGACTGATAATGAAATTTTACTCGGTTTAGCCGGAAACGATACAATTAGAGGTGACGCGGGTGATGATCAACTGAGTGGTGGAGCCGGTGCTGATCGTTTACGCGGCGGTACTGGTGACGATCTGATCAACGGTGGCGAAGATAATGATGTACTGTTTAGCGGACAAGGTAATGATCAACTTGAAGGCTATTCAGGTAACGATACGTTGTTCGGTGGTGTAGGTGAAAATACCCTCAGCGGCGGCGAAGGACATGATTCGTTGTATGGTCGCAAAGGCGATGATTTACTGATTGGCAATGCTGGCGATGATGCCTTACGCGGCGGCGAAGGCGATGACGTATTGCTTGGCGGCGTGGGACGCGATTTCTTGCGGGGTGGTTACGGTGATGATACTTTTATATTGAATGATCTAAAACGCATTGATCGAATTGCAGATTTTACTTCAGGCAGCGATAAAATTCAGTTAGATCATAAAAATTTTGCCGCTTTAACCGTCGGGGAATTGAACGCAGACAATTTCAGCAGTGCAACGGATGTTGTTAATGGCATAACAGCAACTAACTATTTGATTTACAATACGACTACTGGCGGTTTGTATTACGATGCGGATGCGAATGGTGCTGATCCTGCAATTGAAATCGCGATCTTAGCTAAAGCTCCCGAATTAACGATTGCTGATTTAAGTATTATTTAATTCGTTTATTTTTCGTTAATGGCGTATTCATTGTGGATACGCCATTTTTTATTTAATCGGAATTAATTAATCGATTCCATTGAATTTGATACGCCAAATCTGCATTAATATCAATCAAATCTGCATTCAACCACAAATCGCCCACTGCGGCTAATTGATCGCCAATATAAATTAATGGAATTTGTGAACGTTGCCAATTGGGAATATTCGCTTCCTGAAATAATTTTTTTAAACTGTGTCTTCCTTGTCGCCCAAATAAACGGATTTTTTCCCCGCCTTTACGAAATTGTATCTGTACTATTTCTGATTGCCAATAAGATTTAGCAATGCCATAACGGCTCAATTGCAACTGTAATTGACTGCCATCACTTAGGCTTAATGATTCAAATGGATTATGCCAAATTAAAGGTTCAATTGATAATGAATTATCCACGCGCGGCAAACAATAAATTTTATCTTGATAACGACGAATTTCACATTGAGCTGTAATTAATATCGGATTTGCATCGGTTTTCGCAAAAATTAATTGCTGAAATAAATCACGCACTAAAGCCGTGCTTGGCATTCGTAAACCATGATAATTAAACCAATGTCGAATCACTAATTGCTGTTTAGGAGCAGATAAATATTGTAAATGTCGAATAGATAAAGTATGGTCTTCTATATTCAACACACTGGCTAATAAATTATCGCCCATTTCGGATAATAATTGTTGCGCATTGGCACAATGTTTTGCAGAACGAGAAACGGTTTTAGCGACACTTTGCCAACGATTTTTTAATACGGGGATAATTTGATGACGTAAAAAATTACGGTCAAATTCATCTTCTTGATTAGTTGGGTCTTCTACCCATTTTAATTGTTGCCCAACCGCATATTCAATTAAGGCTGTTTTAGGAATAGTTAACAACGGTCTAAATAATTGCCCACGACCAAAAAGCGTAATCTCGGGCATTGCCGCTAATCCTTGAACTCCCGCGCCGCGAATTAATTGCAATAATACCGTTTCTAATTGATCATCTTGATGTTGCGCCACTAATAACAAATCATTTTCGGCTAATAAATTAGTCACCGATTGATAACGCGCAATTCGCGCTGCTTCCTCAGGACTTTGTCCACGTTCGGCTTTTGCATTAACCCGCAATAATTGAAATGCAACGCCTAATTGTCGCGCTTGAAATTCACAATGTTGCCCCCAACTTTCTGCTAAAGGTTGTAATCCATGATGCACATAAATTGCAATTATTTTTGGACGTAATTCAGAATATTGCGCACAACAATGTAATAATACATGTGAATCAACTCCTCCACTATATGCAATATATAATCGAGAAGCTTTTAATAGAAACTGAATTTTATCAGATAAAAAATTTAGCAGCATTTATTTTCTAAGGTAAATGAAATATAAAAAAAACCTATTAGGTTTTATATTACCCAATAGGTTTAAATAATTTCAATAATAACGTAATTGCTTTTTTACTAGATCATAAAACTGCTTGCTGCCAAAGGCGCAGTGACTCCAGTTAATTCAATACCGAATGCGGGATCAGAACCCGTGATTAATAAATTGCCGTCTGTTGTTACTGTTTGATCTAAATCAGCAAAAGTTAATTTAGCATCTACTAAACTAATTTTATCCAATTTGACTTGAAAATCTGTAACCATATCGTGGCTGATTGTATCCATCACAAAAACATCTTTGCCTATGCCGCCGGTTAAAACATCATCGCCTGCATTACCCGCTAACACATCGTTGCCCGCTGCACCGACTAGAATATCCTTGCCGTCGCCGCCGTATAGCGAATCATTACCTATACCGCCATACAATTTATCGTCGCCACTTAAACCGTCGATTTTATCGTTACCACCATAAGCTAAAATTTTATCAGCCATATCGCTGCCGGTAACGGAATCCGCTTTACCAAACACATCATTTTGAATTAAATTCAACAAGCCTTGTGGTTGTAAAGGGCTTCTAATTAAACTAATCGATTTAATAATATCCAAATTGAGATCAGAAATTGCTAAAGATTCAGTTCCAGTCGCACTGTAAACATCAATTCCGGTAATCGTACCTGCAATTTGAGTTACTGGAGAAGGTATAAATTTACCTGTAAAGGCAATTTTGCTCGCAGCATCAGAAAATATTAATGAAAGTCCATTAGATATATCTGGCTTTGGACTTGAAGCCCATGCTGATAATTTATACAGTAAATCAATTTTCAAAGGTTCATTTAAAACAACATTAGCCATTATTGACTCCAAAACATTTTTAAAAAAATCAGTGAATAAAATAATTACTTATCGGAATAATTATTTAGTCACAATATAGTACGACAAGTCATACCGTGTTTGATTGTAAAACTTATTTTTACCTTTAGCAAGTGATTAAATTTGCAATTTAGACACATCAGCAATTTGTAAAAATTGGTTAGCTAAAAAAGACAATAAAGCTAAACGACTAGCGCGTAAATTCTCGTCTTCACAATTGACCATTACTTGATCAAAAAAATCATCTACCGGTTGTTTTAATTGCGCGAGTAAAAATAAAGCGGCTTGATATTGTTGTGTCGCAATTAATGGTTCAATTTCAGCAGCTATTTGTTTGGCTATTGCTAATAAATTTTTTTCAGCATCCATAACTAATTCGCCAATCATTGCCGTTGAATGCAAATTACTTTTCTTTAATAAATTAGCAATTCGTTTATTAGCGGCGGCTAAACTTTTTGCTTCAGCTAAAGCTCTAAATTGTTTTACCGCGGTTAATCGCTGTACAAAATTAAATGGCTGCATAGCCTGAGTTTTTAAAATCGCATCAAATTCATCACTACCAAATCCTTGATCTAAACAATAGCCTTTTAATCGCTCAAAAATAAATTCTTGAATTAAAATGGCAGTGGTTTCTCGATTAAATGAATGTTGAAATTGCGATAAAGCCAATTCAATCAATTGGGTTAAATTAAGCGGTAATTCACACTCAATAATAATGCGTAAAATACCTAAAGTCGCACGACGTAATCCGTACGGGTCTTTATCGCCTGTAGGAATTAATCCAGCACTAAAAATTCCGCAAATCGTATCAAGTTTATCGGCAATTGCAACGGTTTGTCCAATTGCTGAATTGGGTAATATAGCACCCGCTTGTTTAGGAAAATAATGCTCTTCTAAAGCTAAAGCCACTTGTGGATTTTCGCCATCAGCTAACGCATAATAATGCCCCATGACTCCTTGTAAATTCGCAAATTCATTAACCATATGGGTTGTTAAATCCGTTTTAGCTAATAAAGCAGCACGACTGGCTAATTCGACATCAGCATTAATAATATTGGCGATACAAATCGCTAATTGTTGTACCCGATGAGTTTTATCCGCTAAAGTACCTAATTGTTGTTGAAATACAATCGTGGATAAAATCGGTAAACGATTCGCTAAAGATTGTTTTCGATCTTGATTCCAAAAAAATTCAGCATCCACTAAACGCGGTAAAATCACTCGTTGATTGCCTTGGCGAATAGATTCTGGATTTGAACTGTGTAAATTACTAAAAGTAATAAAATAAGGTAATAATTTGCCATTGTTTTGCATTACCGGAAAATATTTTTGATGACTTTGCATGGAAGTCATTAATACTTCTTTAGGTAATTGTAAAAATTTAGCATCGAATTCGCCGGTAATAACCATCGGTAATTCGCTTAATGCGCATACTTCATTAAGCAAATCTTCATCAAGATGAGGAATTCCATATACCACAGCAGCCGCTTCAATCGCGGCTTGGCGAATCCGCTCTCGACGTTGTGCAAAATCCGCAATTACTTGGCCTTCAGAATGTAATTGTCGCGCATAATCCACAGCACTGTTAATTTCAATCGCATTTGGCGCATGAAATCGATGTCCAAAACTATGGCGACCGGTTTTTAAACCTAAAATTTCGCCTTCAACTACTTGATTTGCATACAGTAATACTGCCCAATGCACTGGACGCACGAATTCCGTTGTGCCATTTCCCCACCGCATCCGTTTAGCAATCGGCAATGCTAGAATGCTTTGTTTAATAATTTCTATAATTAAATCAACGGTTTGCTGACCAGCTAACGTTTGTTTAAAAATTAACCACGCGCCTTTATCCGTTTGCAAAGTTTGTAATTGCTCAACCGTAGTGCCGCAACTTTTAGCAAATCCCATCGTCGCTTTGGTTGGTAACCCGTCTGCATCAAATGCCGCAGCTAAAGCAGGCCCACGTTTCTCAATGGTTTGAGACGACTGATAAGCGGCTAATTGTTGTATCCAAACCGCTAATCGACGCGGAGTCGCATACAATTGACAAGCTTGATAATTCAAGCCTGCGGCTTTTAAACCAGATTCAATATGTTGCCCCAAAGCGACACTTAAGCTTAATAAATTTTTCGGTGGCAACTCTTCTGAGCCTAATTCAAATAATAAATCATGTTGTGGAATCACTAAATATCCCCTTAATTACGGTTAAAAGATCAAAATTATCTGATTATGATAACAAAATTAAAAAATTTATAGGTTGATTTGATTAATCATATAACAAGCTTGATTTCCATAATCGGTTAATGATGCTGCGCAATTTTGATTAAATTGACGATCGAAACCTAAGCGTTTCCAAAAAGCTTCAGTCGCATAAACGGACACTAAAGCTAAATAATTAATCTGTAATGAAATTGCTAATCCTTTTAAATAATTGATATATTTTTCAGTAGCATTAAAACCTCTAGCACTCGGCAAAATTGCCACATCATGTATATAAATACAATTCATTTCTGAAAATGATGGCGATAATAAATGATTTAATTTTGGAATTGAATACAATTGCCAAGGATGAGCTAATCCATAACCATAAAGTTGTTGATTAGCTGTCCATTTTAAACAAGCTTCAGGACAATAATTTATTTTTTCCGCAAATACTGAAATTTGCTCAAATAATTGTGGATGAATAATCTGTGCAATACGCATAACATTTGCTAAATCATTTTCGCTTAATGGCAACCAATTAAGGTCTAATGGGTAGGTTTCCATGCTTGAGGATATAAAATAAAAGTTTTTAGATGATTCACATCAAAATACTGATGCGCAGCTTGTTTTAATTGATTTTTATTGAGTTGCTGAATCCATTGTGGATAATTCAAAATATCATTTAAAGGCAATTGGTGAAATTCCGATTTGATAATAGTGTCTAACCAAGTCGAATTTTCTTTTAAAGAGATTTCATATTGCCGCTGATCAATTTGTTTTAATTTTTGCAATTCTTCATCAGTTGCCAGTTTTGTTTGTAAATCATCCATAATTTTCTTTACCGATTGAATTAATGAATTGACTTGTTTCGGATCGCAACCTAAACTAATGGTGGTCACATATTCCATTTTCGGATAATGATTTAAACGAATACTGGATTGAGGCGAATAAACTTGCCCTTTTTGTTCGCGTAAAACATCGGTTAATCGTTGATTAAATAATTCATTTAAAGCATGAGCAATATACGCATTTTGACGATTATAAATCGCTGCGCCATTCATTTTTAATACGATATGACTTTTATTTTCTAATCCTTTATAAAAAGTTTGATGTAACCCTTGAATGGGATGATCATGAAATACATCTTTAAATTGTTCATGGGTATTTTTTGTGGCTAATGATCCTAAATATTGGGTTAATAAGGGTTTAAATTTTTCTATATCAATTGCTCCTACAAAAACAAACGTAAAATCACTAGGATCAGCAAATCGTTGTTGAAAAATTTGAAAAGCTTTATCTAATTCAATGGTTTTTAATCGATCCACCGTTACGGGTAAATAATGCGGATCATTTCCTGACATAATATAACGAATCGTTTCGCTAAATTCGGTATAAGGATTGCGTTTTGAATCATTAATACTTTGTTGCTTCCGAATCATCCACGCATTAAAACTGTCTTGATCTTTTCGCGGCGCAGTAAAATATAAATGTAATAATTGCAAAAAAGTTTCTATATCTTTGGGTGAACTTGATCCATTAAATCCTTCACTAACATTATCAATATAAGGCGATAAGGTTAAATATTTACCGGTTAAAACTTTAGATAATCGAATAGCATTCAATTCACCTAATCCATTAGCATCAATAATATTTGTCGCATAATCAGTGGTTAAGGCTTCATTTTCTGCCATTAATGATTGTCCACCTTGACTAAAAGCTCCGAATAAAATTTCGCTATCATTAAAATGCGTGGGCTTAATTAAAACCCGAATTCCATTGGATAATTTCCATTCGGTAATATCTAATTGATCTACAAATTGACTGCTGCTAATATCGCCAGAATTTAAAGTTTTAGCAAATAAATGAGGGGGGGTTGTTTCCGCTTGATAAGGAGTTAAATCGGTATTTTTAATTTGTTGATAAGAGCTTAATAATTCCTTTTCTGTAGGTGGAATTAATCCATTCTTTTGCGCAGCAGTTACAGTTAAAAACCAATTCTGATCCGTAATTTGATTTTTTAATTGTTGATTAATCCCTTGAATAGACATTTTTTGTGCGAGTTGTTGATAATATTGATATTCGGTCGCAATTCCAGGAATCGCCTCTTGATCAATAAAATGACGAATATATTCATCGGCAAAACTGGCTGATTCTAATTTATCACGATTCGTATATTGATTTTCTAAAAAACTTAATTTATTTTGCACTGCACGTTGATATTCATTATCCGTAAAGCCTTGTTGAATCGCGCGAAAAGCCTCGGTTAAACTTTCTTTATATCCATTTAAAAAATCTTCCGTTTTGGGAATACTGACTATCGAAAATAAATCGGTATTCGCTGCAAAATAATCATATTCAATCGCGCTATTTTGAAAAGGCGGATTAGGTTGCTGTAATCGATCACTAATTCGTTCATTAAACATCGATGACCACATTTGATAAATAAATTGTTGCTGATAATTGGCAAATGAGCCTTGTGTAACATGCGGTTTTTTAAACCCTAAATGAGCAATCGTTGCGGTTTGTTCTGCATCAGTATAGATTGAAATTAATGGTTTTTCATTATTTTGAATAGCGATAGTTTTATCTTCTAATTGACGAGAATGTAACGGATTTTTTAGCGAATCAAATTGTTGATGAATTTCTTTTTCAATGGCATCAACATTAATATCTCCAACCACAATTACTGCCATTAATTCCGGACGATACCAATCTTGATAAAAACGTTTAATCGCTGCTGCTGGTGCGTGTTTAATAATCTCTGCATCACCAATCACATCATGCGTTTCTAATTTAGAACCATAATATAAAGCATGTCTATGGGCTTTACTGGCTCGCATTCCTGCACCTTGATTTAATCGCCATTCTTCTAAAATAACGCCGCGTTCTTTTTCAATTTCTGTAGTTTTAAAAGTAGCCGCACTCGCCCATTCGGAAATAATTTTTAATCCATTATGAATTAATTGCGGTTTATCCGTAGGAATAGGTAATTGATAAACCGTACGATCATCACTGGTATAAGCATTTAAATCTGCACCAAAACGCACGCCGATTTTTTCTAAATAATTCACTAATTCATTTTTGGGAAAATGCCGAGTGCCATTAAATAACATATGCTCAACAAAATGCGCAACGCCATTTTGATCTTGATCTTCATTAATAGCTCCGGCTTTAACTACTAAACGCAATTCCATTCGCTTTTCTGGTTTAGTATTTTTTTTAATGTAATACGTTAAACCATTTTGCAATTTTCCATAACGAATACTCTGATCTATAGGAATAGTTTTTGCTAAATTGGCTTCGGTAAAAACGTTTTCTATTTCCGTAGCAGCTAGTGTATTATTAGAAGTAATAACCGCTGATAAAATTAAACTATATAATAAAAAGTAACGCATTATTTTTCTCCCATAAAAAAACCTGAGCAATATCGATTACTCAGGTTTTTAGTTTATCACTCAAATACAATTAATAAATCACTTGATGATGTTTTAATTGATCATAAATTTGATCAATTGAAAATTCATTTACATTAAAATGCCAATCTACTCCGGCTTCGGCATGAATTGCTAATGCAATTAATCCGGCATTTTTAATCACTGGAATTAATCGCGGATCAAAATTTTCTATTATTGTCGTAATATGTCCATGATCAAATAAACGACGTTCTAATTGATCAGCAATTGTGGCAGCATTTTCACCGGTTAATCCAATAATAGCGGCAATTTGATTAAATCGAGCGGCTCTTTCAATTGCGGTGACTGGTTTTGCATCATATTCAGTTGTTAAACCGCTAATCATTCCTGCACCAACGGTCACATTTGTCAGTCGATCAATAATAATAAAAGAACCTGTGCCTTTACTGTGTTGATAAATATCAAAAACCACCGGCGCATTCACTGAAAGCGTACAATAACCAATTTCATTTAATTTTAATTCATTGGCATCATAATGTTCTAATGTATTTACATCAATTCGATGATGAATCATTGAAATAGAACCCGAAACACTACGAGAAGCTAATTTAATTAAATATTGTTTACTAGGCATCATGGATTTTTCAGCCATCCACACAATCGTAGCATTAAAATGATCTGCAACAATCGGTAAATCATTTCCAGAAATAATTAAATCACCACGACTAATATCAATCTCATCATTTAACGTCAAAGTTACTGCCATTGGAGGAAATGCCCGAGATAATTCACCGTCATATGTGACTATGGATTTAATCGTGCTTTTTTTGCCTGAAGGTAAAACGGTAATTTCATCACCTTGATGAAAAATACCAGCAGCAATTGTGCCACAAAAACCGCGAAAATCTAAATTCGGACGATTCACATATTGCACTGGAAATCGCGGAATCTCAAAATTATGATCGCTGGCAATTTCCACCGTTTCCAAAGTTTGCATCATGGTGTTTCCCAAATACCATGGCATATTAGCACTCGAATTGACAACATTATCTCCATCTAAAGCAGACATAGGAATAAAATGAATATCTGCAATATTTAATTTCGCCACAAATGCTAAATAAGCTTGTTTAATTTGCAAATAAACTTTTTCGCTATAATCGACTAAATCCATTTTATTAATTGCAACAATCACATGTTTAATGCCTAATAATGACGCAATAAAACTGTGACGTTTAGTTTGAGTTTGAACGCCATAACGCGCATCAATTAAAATCACTGCTAAATCACAAGTCGAAGCTCCGGTCGCCATATTGCGCGTATATTGTTCATGACCCGGGGTATCTGCAATAATAAATTTGCGTTGTGCTGTCGAAAAATAACGATAAGCAACGTCAATGGTAATTCCTTGTTCTCGTTCAGCTTGTAAGCCATCAACTAATAATGCCAAATCAATTTTACCTGCGCCGGTTGTGCCGGATTTCACGCTGTCTTTTTGTACAGCGGCTAATTGATCTTCGTAAATCATTTTTGAATCGTGTAATAAACGACCAATTAAAGTGCTTTTGCCATCATCGACATTACCGCAAGTTAAAAATCTCAACAATTCTTTACGTTCATGTTGAGCTAAATAAGCGTTAATATCGGTGGCGATTAAATCGGATTGGTGGGACATTTTTTTTCCTGAATTTTCTAAAACTGAAATTTGTTTTTTACGGAGTATGCAAATAGGTTCTGTTATTAAATCCATCCATAATTTTTTCAAATACTAAATCCATTAACGTTTCAACTAATTTAATAGCTCTATTTAAATCTTCTCTCTGAATTATAATTGAGTTTTGTCCATGAGCTATAGAGTTTCGTGCTTTTAAGAGGAACATATCAAGTTCCTGTTTTAATGAGTAGCGAGGTTCTGGATATTCAGATATTTTCTCAAGATTAAATGTTATTAG
>JBEEJU010000208.1:0-2818 GCA_041169045.1 Pseudomonadota bacterium | reverse complement strand
CAGTAATGCGGTGAATTTAACTGATGGTTTAGATGGATTAGCGATTATGCCGACGGTAATGGTGGCAGCTGGATTAGGCATATTTGCTTATTTATCGGGGCATAGTAATTTTGCACAATATTTAGCCATTCCTTATTTACCCGGTACTGGTGAATTGATTGTATTTTGTGCAGCATTAGTTGGCGCAGGCTTAGGCTTTTTATGGTTCAATACTTATCCCGCGATGGTATTTATGGGGGATGTAGGCGCATTAGCTTTAGGCGCGGCTTTAGGATTATTAGCGGTATTAGTTCGTCAAGAAATTGTATTAGTGATTATGGGCGGCGTATTTGTAATGGAAACTTTATCAGTCATTATCCAAGTATGGTCATTTAAAACGCGCGGAAAACGGGTATTTAAAATGGCTCCGATTCACCATCATTTTGAATTGAAAGGCTGGCCAGAACCTAGAATTATTGTACGATTCTGGATTATTACTTTTATATTAGTATTAGTGGGATTAGCGACTTTAAAATTAAGATAAAGTCTTTTTAACTTTGATTAGTGATTTTTTAATTTGTGACATAAAAAAATGAAACCGGTTTCTAATACTTATTTATTAATTACAGTATTCTCATTTATCCTGACTTTATTAATAAGTGCCGTTTTAATGTTTACCCTTCAACCGCTGTTTGGTAAATTATTATTGCCAGCTTTAGGCGGTTCTCCGGCTGTCTGGAATACCTGTATGGTTTTTTATCAAACAGTGGTTTTTTTAGGTTATTTATATGCACATGGATTAAATTTAATCGTTAATCGTTGGCAACAATTCATTATTCACAGTTCTTTATTAATTTTAAGTCTTTATTTTTTACCCGTCACTTTACCCGAAATACTCATTCCGCCGACTAATAGTCAACCTATTTTGTGGCTAATTAAAATATTAGCTACAAGTATTGGACTGCCTTTTTTAATCATTTCCACAACTTCCCCTTTATTACAAGCTTGGTTTACCAAAATAGGTCATCATCGCAGCACTGATCCTTATTATTTATCGATTGCCAGTAATAGTGGAAGTTTATTAGCTTTAATGAGTTATCCTTTTTTAATTGAGCCCCATTTAGGATTAACCGATCAGCGTTTTATTTGGAGTACAAGCTATGCGGTATATATTGGATTTGTTTTAGTGTGTGCCGGATTTTTTATTAAACAACCTTTTAAAAAATCTACCACTATTCATTCCGAAATATTATTACCCGAATCTCCTAGTAAAATCACTATGATTCATTGGGGATTATTGGCTTTTGTCCCTTCAAGTTTATTGTTAGGCGTAACCAATTTTATTAGCACTGATATTGCAGCCGTGCCTTTATTATGGATTATTCCCTTAATTTTATATTTATTCAGTTTTATTTTAGTTTTTAGTGCATTTTATCCTAAAATTCAGCCCATTATTATTCATGGTCAACCGCTATTTATCCTCATTTTTATGATTATGGCTTTTATTAATCCAGCCGAATTAAATTACTGGATTTATTTAGCTTTACATACAATAGGATTTTTAATTTCAGCGTTAATTTGTCATGGAGAATTAGCCCGTTTACGCCCTCACGCCGCTTATTTAACCCGTTATTATTTAATTATGTCTTTTGCGGGTATGTTAGGTGGGATATTTAATAGTTTAATTGCGCCATTTATTTTTACCAATGTCACTGAATATCCTTTAATGATTATTGCCGCTTTATTATTACGTCCTAATCGATATACGATTCAATGGCAATCTTTATTAAGCTTAATTCCCGGAATACTATTAATAATTGTCGGTAAAATCGCACAACAATTAATTCCTAATTTAGTGGATTATTTTGATCCATTAGCTTGGGGATTAATTGGATTAACCTTAGTCAGTTATTTTTTCTATCGTTATCTTTTTATTTATGCCGGATTAATCGCCGCGATTCTTTTTTTAGCCTTAGATTTACAAGCTTTATCGGCACATACTGTTTTTCAACAACGCAGTTTTTTTGGCGTTTCTTCAATTCGTTCGGCAATGATTGAAAATGAAAAACATCAACCGGAAATGATTTATGAATTATTTCATGGAACTACCAAACATGGGGCGCAACGTTTAGCCAAGAATTTACAAACCATTCCAACTTTATATTACAGTCCTCAAGCTCCGATGGGTCAATTATTTAAAGAATTTGCCAGTCAAAATACGCAATGGCATATCGGTATTGTCGGCTTAGGAGCGGGAGCTTTATTATGTTATCGTCAGCCACAACAACAATGGACTATTTTTGAAATTGATCCTTTAGTTTTTCAAATTGCAGCCGATCAACATTATTTTCATTATTTATCTTCTTGTGGACAAAAAGCTCAACAAATAATCGGTGATGCACGTTTATCTATTGCGGCAAAACCTAATCAATCTTTTGATTTATTAATTATGGATGCTTTTAGTTCTGATGCCGTACCAACACATTTATTAACTCAACAAGCGATTAGTTTATATTTATCTCATTTAAAACCCAATGGATTATTAGCTTTTCATATTAGTAATCGTCATTTGGATTTGAAAAAAGTGTTATCAGATCATGCTGAACATTTTAAATTGGCTGCTTTGAGACAAGCTTATCAAGCTAAACAACCTGCGCCACCCTTAGTGGTAGATGCAGAATGGGTCGTAATGGCAAAAAATCCACAATTATTGCAGCGATTAGTTGAAAGTCGCTATGGGCATTGGGAAAAATTGCCGTTATATTTTGATTTTAAATCTTGGAGTGATGATTTCACTTCGATTATCGATATTTGGAAAACTCATGATTAATCTTCAACA
>JBEEJU010000207.1:0-10779 GCA_041169045.1 Pseudomonadota bacterium | reverse complement strand
TAAATAACTTTTTCTTTATTGATTTTAATTTTTATCTCTATAAATCTTGTTTATGAATTTGTATCCATTTATTCGTCCTTTATTATTTACTTTAGAAGCTGAATTTGCCCATAGTTTAAGTTTAAAAACCTTAAAATTACTTTCAGATTATCATTTATTATCTTATGTTCATTCTAATCCGATTGCGAATCAACCGGTTCGTATTATGGGATTAGATTTTAAAAATCGTTTAGGATTAGCCGCTGGTTTAGATAAAAATGGTAATTATATTAATAGTTTAATTCAATTAGGATTTGGTTTTATTGAAATCGGCACGGTAACGCCTCGTCCACAACTTGGAAATCCTAAACCTAGATTATTTCGTTTAGCTAAACAACAAGCAATTGTTAATCGAATGGGATTTAATAATTTAGGCATTGATCATTTATTGAAACAAGTCAAACAAGCACAATATTCTGAAGTCAAATTAGGGATTAATATTGGCAAAAATGCAGATACGCCTTTAGAAAAAGCTTCAAAAGATTATTTAATTGGTTTTCAAAAAGCCTATCCATTAGCAGATTATATTACGGTAAATATTTCTTCTCCCAATACCAAAGATTTACGTCAATTACAACAAATTGATGCTCTGAAACAATTATTATCTTTATTAAAACAACAGCAACAACAATTATCTCAACAATATCAGCGTTATGTGCCTTTAGTAGTTAAAATCGCGCCTGATTTAATTGAGGAAGAAATTCGACAAATTGCTGAAGTATTATTAGCCTTATCAATTGATGGCGTTATTGCGACCAATACCACGATTGATAAATCAATGTTACCCGAAAAATGGGCGACAGAAGCTGGTGGATTAAGTGGCAAACCTTTAATGAATCAATCTACTCAAGTGGTCAAACAATTAGCAAATATTCTTCAAGGACAGATTCCAATTATCGCTGTCGGTGGGATTTTTTCCGCAGAAGATGCACTCGAAAAATTAGTAGCTGGCGCGAGTTTAATTCAAATTTATACTGGATTAATTTATCAAGGCCCGCAATTAATTAACGATATTTTATTAAAAATCTAAAGATGAATTTTTTAGCCAAAGATTTTATTGAAACTGCTGAAAAATTACGCTTTGCCATTGTTAAAAATGGGCTAGAAAATGACAAAATATTGTGTTTTTTAAGATATATCTATTTTGATAACCAATGGCAAAAAGTGAATACTTTACAAGCTAATCAATGGTTATCCAATTATCATCCGCATTATTTATCTTATTCGATTAGTACTCAAGCTTATTTACATGCAGTGCCGCTGCCATCGATTACGCATTATTATTCGGCTAAACAACGATTAATTGATTTATTAAATCAAGATGATTTAGATTCCGTAAGTGCCGATAGTGTGCAATTAATTCGATTATGGCAAAGATATGGTATCGATATTCATGCAATTGGAATTAGCGGTTCTTTATTATTAAATTGTCATAATCAATTCTCTGATATAGACTTTGTTTTTGCTCAACGGGATTCGTTTCATCAAGCACGCAAAATCATTAAACAAGCGATTAATCAAGGAGAATTACAGGCTTTATCAATTAATGATTGGCAACAAAGTTTTTTACGGCGACAAAGCAGTTTGTCTTTAAATGAATATATTTGGCATGAACAACGCAAATATAATAAAGCTTTAATTAATCAGCGTAAATTTGATTTAAGTTTAATTCAAATCGATAACGATATTCCAATAGCGATTGCAAAACAAGGCTTAATTACATTTACGGCACAAATTAGTGATGATGATTTAAGTTTTGATTATCCATCGCAATGGCAATTAAATCATCCGGAAATTCAAACTTTATTATGTTTTACTGCCACTTATTATGGACAAGCTCAACGCGGAGAATGGGTAGAAATTTGTGGACAATTAGAAATTATTAACGATCACAGCCAACGAATTATTGTGGGTTCTAATCGAGAAGCGACGGGCGAATATATTAAAGTTATTCGCTAATGATTTTATGATTAAATCTCCCCTAAGTAAAAATATATAAATTATTAGATATTCCTATTTTAAAATGCCCTAACTCTGCATTACCAAAGGGGAGAGTTCCCCCTTTATCAAAGGGGGCTAGGGGGATTTAACAATACCTGATAATTTTCAATTAATTACTTATCTTAAATAATAAAGGAGATTTTGTTTTAAGATTTAGAAACACTAATTATCTGATTACGATTCAATAAAGTCTTTAAATAATCCATAGTTTTAATCACAAATAAGCCTGTACCAGCATATAATAAAGCACTGGTTAAATAAGGAACATAATAATGGCTAATTTGTAACCAATAATTTTCCCAAGCTAGTGTTTGATAACGCCCTGAAAATAAATAAAAACTTTGATTAGAAATCACAAAAGCAATACTGGTTGCAATCAACATTAACATCATCGATTGTAAAAATTCAGTGACATTTAATTGTTGCCATTTTGTTGCACTATATTTTCCCAAATACCATAATACGCTATAAGTTGGAATTAAAAATATATATGCCGGAGAAATACACCAATCACTGACATTTAACATCGTAATGGCAATATAATCCAATAATACCGCATTTAATAATAGGCTAATTAATGTCCATCGACTCTGACAAAGTCTGCCCGCTAAAAAAAATACCGCTAAAGAGGCATCAGGTAATGCAAATTCATGACCAAAATGATGAATTCGCGTTAATGCCATGATTAACATTAAGGGAAAAATGGCTTTAAGATTCATAAAATAGACTCCTATCCGCGACAAAAAATAATTCGTTGAGAATGTGGCGAGATTAATAGTCTGTAAAACACCGCATTTCAACAACCTAGCGGCTATCTTAAATCAATCTTTAAATCTGAACAAGCGGCGGCTAAATAGCTTGATTTTTAATTTTTATAAACAGAATGTCCATCAAAGATGAAAAATCTAATTCGATGCGCACAAAAAAAAGAGTTATGCATTTCACTACATAACTCTTTTTTGTTTATCAACAAGCTATTTCTTTATTTTGAGGTATTTACATCATGGTGCCTTAGGCCGGAATCGAACCGGCACGCCCGTGAAGGCGCAAGATTTTAAGTCTTGTGTGTCTACCGATTTCACCACCAAGGCTTTTACCGACAGGTCAGTAACAGGGAAATATTGTAGAGAAACTGTTAAAGTTTGACAAGTTTTTACGAATAAAAATTTTTATTTATTTATCTTCAATAAACTATCTTATTGATTATTAAAGAAATATAATTTTTCAAATGGCAGTTGATTGACGGCAATTTTTGCTTTAACTACCACTCAATTAATCAAATAAAACGCATAGCGAAAACGAAGGAGTATAATAAAAATGTGCAATGTTATTCGCAAATGAATAATTTTATTTACCCTATTTAGATAATCTCTAATTAACCATGATTGCTTCATCGCCCACTCAATTAATCGATCGTTTTGGTCGTCAAATCAATTATCTGCGTATTTCTATTACCGATCGCTGTGATTTTCGTTGTGTATATTGCATGGCAGAAAAAATGCAATTTTTACCTCGATCGCAAATTTTAACTTTGGAAGAAATTTATCAATGCGCAAAAACATTTGTCGAATTAGGTATTCAAAAAATTCGGATTACCGGCGGCGAACCTTTAATACGCAAAGGGGCAATTGAATTATTATCCAAAATAGGTCAATTATCTGGTTTAGATGAATTAGTTTTAACAACAAATGGCTCGCAATTAAAAAATACCGCTATCGCTTTAAAACAAGCCGGCGTGAAACGCATTAATATTAGTTTAGATAGTTTAGACCCTATTAAATTTAAACAATTAACTCGAACAGGTGATTTATCGGAAGTTTTAGCAGGAATTGAAATAGCAAAACAACAGCATTTTGAACAATTAAAAATTAATGCCGTTATTTTAAAAAACCGAAATCATAATGAAGTCATCAATTTAGTTCAATTCGCTATTGAACAAGCATTGGATATTAGTTTTATTGAAGAAATGCCTTTAGGATTCATTCAAGATCATTTACGTCATGAAGCCTATTATTCAAGTGATTTAATTAAAGCTGATTTAGCCAAAAAATTTGATTTAATTCCAAGTACAATTAAAACAGCCGGACCCTCCAATTATTATCAAATTTCCGGCACGCATACTCGAGTTGGCTTTATTTCTCCACACAGTCACAATTTTTGTGGGAGTTGTAATCGCGTTCGTTTAACCGCTGAGGGACGCTTGTTACTCTGTTTAGGTCACGAACATTCAGTCGATTTAAAATCTATTTTGCGGGCTAATTTCAATAATACCGATGAATTAAAACAACTTATTATCAAAGCGTTAGTCTTAAAACCTGAAAAACATGAATTCAATTTGCAGGAACAACCTATAATCTTACGCCATATGAATGCCACTGGCGGATAAACCTTGTTATTTATCATAAAAATCATTATTTTAACGTCAAAATGAGCAATTGGTGACAATAAAACCACAGTTCGTTGTTTTTTTACAGCAGTGATTGCTGTAACGATTACGATTTTTATCAATCCCCTGTCACTAAATTAACCTCAAGTATTTGATTAAAAGTTAACTTTAACCCTTTGATTTTCATCTAATAATTTCAATTTTCACTCTAAAAATCAACTTCCAGTCTAGCGTTAAGTCTGTGAATTACAACCTTTATTTCTGATCTGTGTAAAATTATTTTTCACAATCATCTTTCCTCATTGTGAACACTGAATTTATAATGTGCTGTGATTCCACAATTTTTTATTTAACCCTTAATATTATAGGAAAATTTATATGGCAGCTAAAGAAATTATAGCAACTGGTTTATTAAGTCTGGCTTTATTAGCTGGCTGTGATAATGGTTCTAGCTCTAGCGAACCAGCAGCTCCTGCGGCAACTCCTGCTCCTGAAGCTTCTGCACCTGCTGCTGATCCTGCGGCAGCTCCTGCTCCTGAGGCTTCTGCTCCTGCTGCTGATCCTGCGGCAGCTCCTGCTCCTGCTGATGCTTCTGCACCAGCTCCTGATGCAACAGCTCCTGCTCCTGCTGATGCTTCTGCACCAGCTCCTGATGCAGCAGCTCCTGCTCCTGCTCCTGACGCAGCCGCAGCTCCTGCTGCACCTGCTGACGCAGCAGCTCCAGCCCCTGATGCAGCCGCAGCTCCAGCTCCTGATGCAGCCGCAGCTCCTGCTCCTGCTGATGCACCAGCACCAGCACCAGCTAATTAATTAGCTTTGATAACAAGCAGTTGACCGAAATCAGTCGGTCTTTAAGACTCCTAAAAGTCGGTACCTTAAACACTAAGGTATCGACTTTTTTTATATTAAGGTTGTTTGTCAATCAAAACTTTATCGTCAATCACCAATTTAGAAATTCCCCCCAAAGTAACGTGTAACGTACAGGTCGCTTTTTTGAAATGATCGCCTTTTTCACCATTCCATTTCAAAGTCACATAAGTTGATTTATCTGTTTCTGTATCAGAGGGAAAATACAATTGATCGCCAGTATATTCCTTAATTACTTTAGGACATTTTTGCCCAGCCATTTCTTGCATTGCAACCACATTACGAATCATCGAAGCTGCTTCAATTTGTTCGGGGGATTGTTCCTTATTCATACCCACCATAATAAATCCTACCGCAATTGCACCGATGATACTGATAATTAATTTTTGTGTTTCACTCATTATTGACTCCCAATAAAATGTTGTTATTGTTTTTGCAACGGACTAGCTGAATAGCTAATCCGGTAATTATTATACTTTTAATTAAGCTTGGCTATAAAAACCACTTCATATATCACGACAATAATTCGCAAAAATACCCTAATTAGCTATGTTATAATTAGTTTAAAAATAGCTTAAACTTCGTGATTAGCTACTCAATGAATAAGCTTTTTTGAAAAATCTAAAACTTCGTCATTTTCTATACTTATTCAAAATTCAGGGTCATTATGCACAGACGTTATTTTTTAAAATTGCTTGGCATGATCACAGCAGCCGGCATTCCTATCTCACAGGCACAAACGGCTATTTCTAAATCTACCTCTCTGAATAAAAAGCGGATTATTGTAATTGGAGCGGGTTTATCCGGATTAGCGGCGGCACAAAAGCTACAAAGTGCCGGACATGAAGTCATCATTCTCGAGGCGCGGCAACGTATTGGTGGACGTATTTGGACTAGCGATCGATGGTCTGATATACCTTTGGATTTTGGCGCAACTTGGATACACGGTGTGACAAGAAATCCCTTGACCGCATTAGCCAACCAAATGGGGGCTAAACGGTTAGCGACTGATTATAACCGTTCTCAAATTTATAATACTTCAGGCTATGAACTTACTGCTGCTGAAGAAAAACGGCTGGAAAATTTAAGCACTAAAGTATTTGCGATTATCAAAAAAGCGCAGAACAAAACAGCCGATTTATCCATTCGTGAAGCCATAAAACCTTGGTTAAATCAATTTGATAAAGATTCTGAATCAGCGCGTTTGATTCATTTCATTCTAAACAGTCAACTTGAACAGGAATATGGTGGCAGCTTAGAAACCTTATCTTCACAATGGTATGACAACGATAAAGTATTTTCCGGCGGAGATGTATTATTTGCTCAAGGTTTTAAAGTGATTGTAGATTTTTTAGCACAAGGCTTATCTATTAAAACTGAACAAATAGTGAAAGAAATTCAATGGTCTAGTTCATTAGTACAAGTGATCACACAACAAACCACCTTCACTGCGGATCATTTGGTTGTAACCTTGCCATTAGGCGTTTTGCAAAATCAAGATGTGGTGTTTACTCCGAAATTGCCATTAAGTAAGCAAAATGCAATTGCCAAATTAGGCATGGGGGTTTTGAATAAATGTTATCTGCGTTTTCCTAGGGTATTTTGGTCTGATAAAATGGATTGGCTAGAGTATATTCCGGCACAACAAGGTGAATGGTCAGAATGGGTCAGCTTTAAACGCGCGGCTAATCAACCGGTTTTGTTAGGATTCAACGCTGGAAATCAAGGACGCGAAATTGAAACCTGGTCCAATGAACAAATTGTTGCAAGTGCCATGAAAACGTTGCGGATCATTTATGGAACGAATATCCCTGATCCAGTTGATTATCAGATAACTCGCTGGGTCAGTGATCCTTTCTCGCGCGGCTCCTATTCTTATAATGCAGTAGGTTCGACACCACAAATGCGAAAAAATCTTGCAGCGGCGTTGCAACAATCGGTATTTTTTGCAGGAGAAGCATCGAATGTACACTATTTTGGAACGGCGCATGGCGCGTATTTATCCGGTTTACGAGCTGCACAGGAAATTTTAACGCTTTAATTTTTATAGAAAAAACCGAAAATTATTTTTATTGTTTAATCGATTATGACATCAATTCACACACTGCGTATTGCAACCCGTAAAAGTCCATTAGCTCTTTGGCAAGCTGAACATGTTGCTCATTGTTTGCGGCAAATTATGCCTGAATTGAAAATTGAGTTAGTGACGATGGTAACTCAAGGCGATAAAATTTTAGATACGCCTTTGGCTAAAATTGGTGGAAAAGGCTTATTTATCAAAGAATTAGAACAAGGAATTTTAGCCGGTGAAGCCGATATTGCGGTACATTCCATGAAAGATGTGACTATGGAATTTCCGGCAGAATTACAATTAGCCGCGATTTTACCTAGAGAAGACCCTAGCGACGCTTTGGTATCGAATCGCTATCTGAATTTAGAAACTTTACCGGAAAACGCCAAAATCGGTACTTCCAGCTTACGTCGCCAATGTCAACTACAGGCTTATTTACCCAACGCCCACATTTTGCCATTACGCGGCAATGTGAATACTCGCTTGGCTAAATTGGATGCTGGGGATTATGATGCGATTATTTTAGCCACCGCCGGATTAAAACGTTTGGGTTTAGAAGCTCGTATTCGGCAAAAATTGCCTTCAACCATCAGTTTGCCCGCTGTTGGACAAGGCGCGATTGGGATTGAAGCGCGGATTGATCATATTGAAATTAATGAATTATTACAAAAACTCCATCATCAACCTACAGCTATTTGTGTCCAAGCCGAACGGGCAATGAATGCTCATTTAAAAGGTGGTTGCCAAGTTCCAATTGCCGGTTTTGCGCAATTAATCGACGATACTTTAACGATGCAAGGTTTAGTGGGTCAGCCGAATGGAAAATTGATTTATCGCGCTTCACGCTCAGGATTAACGACTCAAGCCAAAGAAATTGGCATTGCAATTGCCGAAGATTTACTTTCACAAGGCGCGGATAAAATATTACAGGATTTATATTCAGAATAAATCCTTTTTAAAAGGATAAATCATAGCGAATTGACAAAGAATATTAGCGAAATGAATTTATAATTTAATGCCGTAGGTTTCTGCTCTGACAATCGCTTTAATAAAATAAGGATCATCGTTTTTGGTCGATAATGTTTCGGCTAAATTAATCACTTTACGTTGACCTTGTGTTTTATGCTCATCGGTTAATAATAAAATTTTAGGACGTAATCGTTGAGCATCATTATCTTCAACCACCATTGCAATTTCACCATTACTCATTTCCACAATACAACCCACTGGATAAGTCCCAATACAACGGTTAAAACTATTCACTAAAGTGGTATCTAATTGTGAACCTGATTTTTCTAATAATCGACTCATCGCGTCATAATGGGTCAAAGCTTTGCGTTCTGCTTTATCAGTGGTTAAATTATCATATAAATTAACAATTGCAATCATTCGCGCATATGCTGAAATTTCGTTACCAATTAATCCCTGTGGATAACCAGTGCCGTCTAAATGTTCATGGTGATGATAAGCGACTTCGGCTGCCACTTCAGCTAATTGTCCCATGCAATTCGATAAAATATCTTGACCTAATAACGGATGCGCATTTAATACTTCAGCCTTATCAATAGCCGCTTCTAAAGCTTGTTTAGAAATTCGCAATTTACCAATATCATGAAATAATCCGCATAAACCTAATAAAACTAATTCATCGTCATGCAAATTTAAATAACGTCCTAAACTAATCGCTAATACGCTGACATTCATGCTGTGTTGCCATAAATTATAGCTTTTGTTTTTTAATCGAGTAATTAATAACATTGCATCAGGTGTGCGTAACATACTGGTCATACAATCATATACCGCATGTTTAGCAACGATAATATCAATTGCCCCGCCTTGTTTTACATTTGCCATAAAATCATGAATTAAATGCGCCGCCGTATGATGTGCGTCTTTAGCGGCTTTCATTTCAACATCAAAACTGGTTGTTTTAATCGGCGGTTTAATTTGCTGAGTCGAAATTCTATGATCCACAATATCGCGTAATTGATGAGTATTTTTACGGGGTTGATTTGAACTTTTACGATTAAATAATTTAAAACGACTAAAATCAAAAAAAGATTTTTTTACCGGTTTTGGCGTGCGAATTAAGGAACTAGTAATCGTTTTGTCAATAAAATCGCTGCGAGCTTGATCAATATAAACATACTCGCATTCTTGAATTAATTTTTTGATCGTTTCCTTATTAGTAATCATGAATCCTTGAAAAGCAAACGAGGATTCTACCCATTCTTTATCCAGTCTACAAACATACATTCCTATCATCAATTTATGGACTGGAATTTTCACTTCGATAAGGGTTGTATTTTTTTTTGCCATTTTGTAAACTCAATGTAGATTAATCAAAATAATTGATTAAATGAAATAGAATTGAAAAACTAATTTATTTATTGAGCAAAGAATTTATTATAAAAAATAAATCTGTGATTAATCGCCTAAATAAGCAGAACGTATTTTGGGATTAATTAATAAATTATTTGCCGAATCGGTTAATACCAATTGACCATTATCCATAACATAACCTCGATTAGATAATTCCAAGGCTAAACGCGCATTTTGTTCAACTAATAATATGCTCATGCCTTGAGAGGCAATTTGTTGAATAATTGCGAAAATATTTTTGACCATTAATGGGGCTAATCCCATAGAAGGTTCATCTAATAATAATAATTTAGGACGACTCATTAAAGCGCGTCCTAAAGCTAACATTTGTTGTTCGCCACCGGATAAAGTTCCGGCTAATTGTTGTTGGCGTTGTTCTAAACGGGGAAATAATTGATAAATTCGCGCTAAATCTTTCTCAATTTGAGCATCCCGATAACGATAAGCTCCAAGACGCAAATTTTCAACTACGGTTGATTGACTAAAAATGCCGCGTCCTTCAGGAACTAAAGCAATTCCTAATTTAACTAAATCATGGCATTTACTTTTTTCTAAAGATTGCCCATTAAAATACACCTGTCCAGACATTGGAATTAATTTACAAATCGCGCGTAAAGTTGAACTTTTTCCCGCGCCATTTGCACCAATTAATGCCACAATTTCGCCCGCATTTAAATGTAAATGAATATCCCTAACCGCTTGAATACCGCCATAATGAACTCGTAAATGTTTTACCTCTAATAATTTCACTGATTCACTCCCAAATACGCTTCAATTACCGCCGGATCATTTTTAACGATTTCGGGTGTGCCTTCGGCAATTTTTTGTCCAAAATGTAATACGCTTAAACGATCGCATAAACTCATCACTAATTTCACGTCATGTTCAATTAATAATATCGTTATTCCATCTGCACGAATCTGTTGTAATAATTCGGCTAATTGATTGGTTTCCGTATGATTCATTCCCGCTGCGGGTTCATCTAATGCCAATAATTTCGGTTCAGTTGCTAAAGCTCTGGCGATTTCTAAAC
>JBEEJU010000206.1:0-4724 GCA_041169045.1 Pseudomonadota bacterium | reverse complement strand
CTGGACTAGGAAATGGCGATGTTTTAAATACCCGATGCGTAGGTTCTTTGGTTTTTTGTACAGTGATATTTTTAGCGAAATTTTTAGGTAAAGTAGGAGGTGCTGGGATTACAGTTTTCGGTTTTACCAATTTGGGCGTAGGGATTTTTTTCGATAAAGAGATCGATTCTGGAGTGGGTAAAGGCTTTGCCGGTGCTGATAAACTAGGTAATTTTGTCGGCGGTAAAATTAAATTAGGTTGATCAAATTCAATATCGGAGTCGCTACTGGCTAAATCAGGCAATTCGGGAATTTCCGGTAATTCAGGAGACGTAGGTTCAGTGGGCATATCATTAACCGGTTGAATATTATCATCTTCATCGTCAATTTGGTTGGATGAAATTGCTACCGGCATACCCGAATTTTGTTCCAGAGCATTTTTCAACAGTTTTTGATTAATAGCCACCGGATTTTGCGTTGTAGCTTTTTCAATTAAGGTTAATGCTTTATCTAAACGTTGTTGGTAACTCATGCTTTCACCATCTAAATTGGGATGGGATTCTATGTAAAGCATCCCGTTCGACCAACCCACTTTCACTGGTTGATTAATAATATTGACTTTAGTTCCGACTTCGACAATCGGAAAGAAACGTTCAATATCTTTAGGATATAAACGCATACAGCCATGACTGACCTGCATTCCTACCCCTTGAGGTTTATTGGTACTATGTAATAAATATCCGGGTAAAGCTAAACGCAGGGCGAATAAGCCGAGGGGATTATTGGGACCGGGCGGATAAACATCTTGTAAAGGATCACCTTTAGCTAAATGTTCAGCCTTAATTGATGCCGGTGGTGTCCATACTGGGTCTTTAATTTTTGCCACGATACTGGTGACTCCTAATGGGGTTTTCCAATCATAACGCCCAATCCCTACCGAGTAAGAAATCACTTGTGTTGGCGGCAAAGTCACCGTTTTAGTTTGCATTTCAGGTTCGATCGGCAAAGGTGTGCTGTTCAACAACAGCGGTAAAGTGGCATCTGCCTTAGGTTTAGTTGCCTCAGTGACCGGTTTGACGATCGGAACTTTTTTGACAGTGCGATTCGGGACATAATAATACATACGAAATTCAGGGAGATTAATCACAATCCCTTCACGCGGAGTATCCGGTAATAAATGTGCCGTCGGAATGCGCACTTTTGTACCTTCTCCGGGTAACCAGCGATCAATTTTTTTGTTTGCTAAGACAATTTCTTCTTGACCTAATAAATGCTCTACAGCAATATCAATCAAAGTATCTTCTTGTTTAGCATGAATAAATTTCGGTTTTCCAGAGTGACTATCAACCAAGCTATCACCCTCTTTAGGCATTTTAAAAGTCGCAGCCAACAGATGCGGGCTGAATAAACTGGCTAATAATACAGTTAAAAAATATCGGTTCATTCGATTATGAGAATTCACAGTAATGGAGTTTGAATGAATAGCATTGCACTGAGATTGGGTTAGATTTACAAACATGTTTAATCGCTCAAACTTAAGAAGAGAAGGGCTGTTCGCCGCCAAATAATATGAGTAATTGCGGTAAAAATTGGGCTAATTCTAAGGTCATCATGGAAAAATCAGCATCAAAATTCTGTAATTCATCTTCCGTGTGAATATCGGCGCGTTGTTCTTGGATAATTTCTAAAAAGCGTAACCGTTTGATAGATAAGTGTTCATCTATCACAAAAGCTAAACGATCTTGCCAATTTAGAGCCAGTTTAATCACTTGTTTACCACTGTTTAAATGATGTTTAATTTCAGGTAGGCTTAAATCGTGTTTTTTACAGCGAACGATGCTACCCTCAGCTTCAAGAGAACGTAATTCACATTCATCTTCAATCGTTATTCCAGCAGGAGGACGTTGGTTGGTCAACCATTCGGTTAAAGTAATCATCGGGGTTTCACGAGTTCGTAGGGGAACAACGGGCAAAGAGCCTAAACAGCGACGTAGATAACTGACTAAGTCTTCGGCTTTTTTAGCAGTCGCTGAATCGACCACTAACCAGCCGCCTTTTGGATCGATGTATAAATAATGATAGCGAGATAATGAAAAAGCTTTTGGTAATAATTCAAAGGTTAATTCATCTTTAAGCGTAGTGCGTTCTTTTTTAGATAATTTACGCGCTTGTCGAGTTTCTAAATCGTTGATTTTTTCTTCTAACAATTCATTAATTACGCTACTGGGTAATAGTTTCTGCTCTTTCTTACCGCATAGTAATAAAAAACCGTTTGCTTGATGGACAAGTTCTTCAGCATGACGACCCAAAGGCGCGCTCCAGCCGAAACTCGATTCATCATGTGCCCCACAGGGACGAAAACGTAAACTTTCTAATTGTTGAGTTAATTGTGAAGCAGACAATTTAAAAGGTTCGGTGAAGCGGAACAAAGTAAGATTTTTAAACCACATATGATGGTAAGAAGACCTGTGTTGATAAATTAAAGAATTTTATTATCGCAAATTTAAGCCTAGAGCAAAAACTTTCGCTAAGTATATCAAGATAAATTTTGAGTTTATCGTTCAATTTAGGCAAGCGTAAATCATATTCTGATTCATTTAACAACGACATCAAGAATTTAGCGGTCAATTAGTTTAAAATAATCAGTTAACAATTATAAAAACAGTTTCTGAGTAGGTTACGAAGAAGCGATTATCGTTTTATTTTTCTGAGGATTATCATGAATCAACAATCACTGAATTTATCGGGATATGCTTTACTGTTGTTATTGCCAGTATGGGTATCGGCTAATAATGGTTTACCGCCTTCAACTAAAGTACCGGTAGGAACGGCGGAAGAGGTTTGTCCGGATACGGTGGATGCTGAGTGGCGTAAAGCTCAAGTGGTTGATGGGGTTACGATTCAAGAATCGCATTTATGTCATCCGGATAATCCATATGATATTGCAGCCTTTGTCAAAGGTACAAATAATGTTTCCATGGAAACTTTGATGAATACCCAATTGGCTGCTGATGCCATTACGATGTCAGATGATGTTGACGGTGATGGTGATCCAGATCACATTTTCATTAAATTGGAAGTTGCAGAACTGAATGGTCGTTCACCAGATGTTGCTACACCGATTACGACTTTTAATATTGCCCCGGGATTGCAACCGACTTTTTGGGTATTTACGCCTAAAACTCGGGATATGTCCACTGCAAGTTTATATGACAGCACAGCGAATCCCTTATTACGGTTGCCGTCACCAGCGATTCGTGTGGAGCAAGGTGATATTGTATGGCTAACTTTAGAAAATACCCATTATCTGCCGCATTCGATTCATTTGCACGGTGTAGATCATCCGTACATGGATCATAGTGGTGAAGGTAATGATGGTGTGGGTCAAACCAGCCATATGGATGTGTTACCCGGACAAAGTAAAACATATGTGATTAAACCTCGTCAGCCGGGGACGATGTATTATCACTGTCATGTACAGCCACATACGCATATTCCTATGGGGTTACAAGGAATGTTTATTGTCGAAGAAAATCGCCCAAACAATTGGGTGCAAACTTTTAACGTTGGTGACGGACAAGTGCGTCATCCTTCGGTGGCAGTATCAGAAAAATATGCCCGCGAATATGATTTACATTTCCAATCAGCAGATAAGGAACTACATGAAGTGTGGGCAAGAAAATCAAATGATCCACGCTTAACCGCTAAACATTTAAATCATGATTATCGTATTACAGATGCGACTGATGATTACTTTATGCTTAATGGGCGTTCTTTCCCTTATACCTTAAGAGAATCTTTAATCGAAATGCAAATGGGCGAGAAAGTGAAATTGCGCGTTTTAAATGGTCATACTGAAACTTTAGCTTTGCATATTCACGGACATAAACCGACAGTGACTCATTACGACGGGGTTGATAATGGTCCCAATTCTTATATTACTCGTGATGTTCATGGTTTAACCCCTGCGCAACGATTAGAGTTGGAATTGGTGGGTGAAGATGATGGATTGCACAGCTTCGGAGAAGGCGTGTGGATGTTTCATGATCATGTTGAAAAAGCCTTTACAACCAATGGCATCGGTGAAGGTGGAGACATTAGTTTAGTGGTTTACAAAAAATTTCTTAATGAAAAAGGCATTCCTAGTTTACACGGAATGGATTTAACCCCTTATTTCACTGAAGAATTCTGGAAAGGCAAATATCCGATTTGGCAAGATTATGATAAATGGCAAAGTTTAGGCGTTCCTAAACCAGAAACCACTGAAACCGTTGAATCTACCGATTTTATTGCTAGTACAGATGATTCAGTGATTGGACGATTAATATTTGGGATTTTATTAGGATTATCCAGTTATTTATTAATTATTAAACGTCATCAAATTTATCATCAATTACGTCATTTGTTTAAATTGTCTAATTAATTACTCAATGCGTGATCAAAAACTGCAGATTTTAGATAATACCAAAACAACCTTCATTCGGAGTTTGATTGTTGCCAGTTTAATAACGATTTTATGCTGGTTATTTTTATATTTAGTATTATCACCAATTGCACATATGGAATTAGCCATAGACCGGCTGATTTTTGCTTTAAAATGCTGGGGAATAGCGACCTTGTTTTGTTTAGTATTGGGGATTGAAGCGGTTGCTCATGAACGTTTAGGAACATTCGGCATCAGTATATTAGGCGATGGTGAATCATTGCGATTACGAATTAACCAACGTTATTTACAACAAACTATA
>JBEEJU010000205.1:0-4571 GCA_041169045.1 Pseudomonadota bacterium | reverse complement strand
CAAATCGACCACTACTCACATCTAAATGCGCAATTCCTATTTCATTTTTATTTTCAAAAATAGCCACTAATAAATGATCAAGCCGATCCTCCAATAAAGCCTCATCAGTGGCCGTCGCCGGTGTAATCACGCGCATCACTTTACGTTCTACTGGAGCTTTACTGGTCGCGGGATCACCGACTTGCTCACAAATCGCAACCGATTCTCCTTGTTTTAACAAGCGGGCAATATAATTTTCAGCAGCATGATAAGGTACGCCCGCCATCGGAATCGGCGAACCATTCGCTTGTCCACGACTGGTTAAAGTAATATCCAATAAGCGCGAAGCTTTTTGCGCATCTTCAAAAAATAATTCATAAAAATCCCCCATGCGATAAAACAATAATATTTGCGAATATTCGGCTTTGATTTGTAAATATTGTTGCATCATTGGGCTATAGGAAGGATTCATAAAATTCCACATTAAAAAATAACTTCTGAAAATTTAACACAAAAAAACCACCCCCGGCGAACCGAGGGTGGTTTTGATGTTAAGGCTAAAGCTTACATTGGCTAAATGTTAGGCACCAATTGCAGTACCACCAGCAGTAGTTGGCAACGCTCCTGTACCGACTACAGCACCTTTGACATACGAAGCACATTTTTCACTTGAACTATATCCTGCAGTTGTTGCACCATACGCAGTCACCGCCCATTTTATAACTTGATCACCACCCAATGTAGGGGTTAGAGTATAACCGCAGCCTCCAAGTTTACCAACACCCCCAGCTGTTGTAGTTTTTATAACAATCTCTGCATTTCCCCCTACAAAAATCATATCAAAATCAGCATTCGGATCAGCAGCTGCAGTAGTAGCACCAACCGCCGGAGCTGTAAGACTAGGAGATGTCATACCAGCTGGCATCTGAGTTATACCATATCTACTAAGTTCTGGGTTAGCAGTGGCACCAGTACCAGTTCCGAGAGAATTACAAGCTTTGGCGTTACCAGCAGTATCGTTAAAACACTCATTGATTGCTAACTTCAACGCACCTACCATACCAACAATTTTCGTGGTTTTAGTCCGAGTAATATAATCTTGATACGCCGGAATCGCAATGGATGCCAAAATACCGATAATCGCGACCACGATCATCAGCTCGATCAAGGTAAAACCTTGTTGTTTTTTATCTATCGTTTTCATGATGAATTCCCTAATTTTAGGTTAAAAAAATTGTACACGCTATAAGCAAAGCAAATAATAGACCAATTTTTTGTAAGGCTCAAAAACTTTGCAAAAAACTTGAATTATCAAACATCTTTGCTACCTGTTTGAAAAAAATTTCCTCTAAGGATACCCAACTTAAGCAATTAAAGTCAATCGGTATGCTGAAAATTGTCACTCGAATAGACAAAAACGGCAATAACTAACTAAATTCGTTTACAGTAAAATCACCGAACTTTTCCAGCTTAAAGCTTCACCAGCGAATAAAGGCTGAATTTGATCGTCGTTATCACCGTAATGCGAAGGCACTATCCACTGTTGTTTTTGCAATTGAATTCGCGTTTGATTCAGCGGTAAACGATAAAAATTTGCTCCATAAACCGCTGCAAAATTTTCCAATCGATCTAAGGCTTGAGAGTGTTCAAATACTTGTGCATACAATTCAATCGCGGCATGAGCAGAATAACATCCTGCACAACCACACTGACTCTGTTTCGCAGCAATGGGGTGCGGCGCACTATCTGTGCCTAGAAAAAATTTAGGATTACCGCTGATTGCGGCTTGAACTAAAGCTAAACGATGAACTTCACGTTTCAAAATCGGTAAACAATAATGATGTGGACGAATTCCTCCGCTGAATAAAGCATTGCGATTTAATAATAAATGTTGCGGCGTAATCGTAGCGGCAATTTGCATCGCGCTGGACTCGACAAATTGCACCGCTTCTTTAGTGGTAATATGTTCTAAAACAATGCGTAACTGTGGAAAATCCGTAATCACTTTGATTAAAATTTTCTCAATAAAAAGTCGTTCTCGATCAAAAATATCACAGTCTTTATCGGTGACTTCGCCATGAATTAATAGCGGTACATCATATTGTTGCATCGCTGCTAATATCGGATATAAAGTGACAATATTGTCAACACCCGCTTCTGAATGCGTGGTTGCTCCAGCCGGATACCATTTAAACGCATAAACCGCATTCGACTCAGCGACTTTTTTGACTTCCTCAACCGTCGTTTGAGGCGTTAAATACAAAGTCATTAAAGGTTGAAATGTCGAACCTTCAGGCAAAGCTTGTAAAATCTGTTGGCGATAGTTTAATGCCATTGCTACCGTGCTAATCGGTGGTTTTAAATTAGGCATCACCATAGCTCTGGCGAATTGTCGTGCGGTATGAGCAACAACAGTGGATAACAATTGTCCGGTTCTTAAATGAACATGCCAATCATCAGGTTGAATTAAAATAAGACTCTTCACAAAATTACCGCCATGCTTAAAATAATTGCTTGAAAAAAAACATTTTAACCTTAATTTAAGTTGATATTTTTAGTTTACTTAATTAAGGGATTTTTTATGCCTATTTACGAATATCACTGTTCAGCTTGTGGACATGAACATGAAGCTTTGCAAAAACTTAATGATTTGCCGTTAATCGATTGTCCAGCTTGTACCGAACCGGAATTAAAAAAGAAAATTTCAGCCGCTGGATTTCGTTTGAAAGGTGGTGGATGGTATGAAACTGATTTCAAAAGTGGCAGCAAGAAAAATGTTGCCGCAAACGAACCGCCTTGTGCTTCTGGAACGTGCAATGGCGGCGGTTGTTCAAATGCTTGAAAATGGCGCGTAATTGAATTGATAAAGGAGTTATTTTTCACAAAAATTAAAAATAACTCCTTTTAAAAAATTAAATTAATTCAATGCCTTATAGCCAATATCGGTACGATAATAAACGTCCGTCCACTGAATTTGACTAACCTGTTGATAAGCTTTTTGTTGAGCTTGCTTAACGCTATCGGCTAATGCACAAACAGCTAACACGCGCCCACCTGCGGTAACGATTTCCGAGTGTTGCTGTTGAGTGCCAGCATGAAATACCTGACAATCCGAATTTTTTACCGTTGGTAATCCTGAAATCACCGCGCCTTTAGCATAATCATCCGGATAACCGCCAGCCGCCATTACTACCGCTAATGCAACTCGCGTATCCCATTCTATGGTTATTTGATCTAGTCGTTGATCCAAAGCGGCTAGACATAATTCTACTAAATCACTTGTTAAACGCATCATAATTGGCTGAGTTTCTGGATCACCAAATCGACAGTTATATTCCAAAACCTTAACCGAACCTTCAGGACTAATCATTAATCCGGCGTATAAAAAACCGCTATAAGGACAACCTTCAGCCGCCATTCCTCGTAAGGTTGGATAAATGACATCATCCATAACTCGTTGATGAATCTCTGTGGTCACTACAGGCGCAGGAGAATAAGCTCCCATTCCGCCGGTATTTGGTCCTAGATCGCCATTATCACGCGCTTTATGATCCTGAGACGTTGCCATTGGCAGTGCATGAATTCCATCCGCAATCACAATAAAACTAGCTTCTTCACCGGTTAAATATTCTTCAATTACGACTTGATGTCCGGCTTGTCCAAAACGATTAGCAGATAACATTTGCTCAACCGCATCAATCGCTTCATTCACCGTTTGTGCAACGACTACGCCTTTGCCTGCGGCTAATCCATCAGCTTTCACCACAATCGGCGCCCCTTTAGTTTGAATATAAGCAATCGCTGCTTGTACATCGGTAAAAGCCTGATATTCTGCGGTTGGAATATGATATTTGCGCATAAAATCTTTACTAAATCGTTTAGAAGCTTCTAATCTTGCAGCTTGGGAGTTCGCTCCAAAACATTTCAAACCCACTTGTTGAAAACGATCTACAATGCCTAAAGTTAAAGGGAGTTCTGGCCCAATGATGGTTAGGTCTATCGCTTGTTGTTGCGCGAAATGCACTAAAACTTCAATATCATCAACCGCAATCGCTACGTTCTGCACTTTGGGTTCTTGAGCAGTTCCCGCATTTCCCGGCGCAACAAATATTTGACTAACTGGTTGTGATTGTTGAATTTTCCATGCTAAAGCATGTTCACGTCCACCGTTACCTACGATTAGAATTTTCATAAATAAATCCTGTTTAATTGATTACTAGAATGAAAACAGTGTATCAAGTAATTTCAAAAACTGTGAATTGTTGCTTTTTTTATTGGAAAAAACTGTTATAATAAAAATCTTAAACGGTTGCTGTTTTCGGCCAGTAGTTTTATAGAAATGTAGGGAGATATTATGCTGATCTTAACTCGCCGTGTTGGAGAAACCTTAATGATCGGTGATGAAGTAACAGTAACAGTCCTTGGAGTTAAGGGAAATCAAGTTCGTATCGGTGTAAACGCTCCTAAAGAAGTTTCTGTGCATCGTGAAGAAATTTACGATAGAATTAAAAAAGAAGAACAGGTCGATTCCGATCGATAAATGCAATATTTGGAGAGATGGCCGAGAGGCCGAAGGCGCTCCCCTGCTAAGG
>JBEEJU010000204.1:0-2943 GCA_041169045.1 Pseudomonadota bacterium | reverse complement strand
GTACATCCCAAAATAATCACATCCACATTGAGCGAAATAAAATATTGACAAACTTGTTTTAATAAATCCGCAGCTTGAGTTAAATCATCACCCATGGTTGATTTAATGCCATATTGCGGATGATAAATCGCTTGATGCACTAAATGTTGATAAGAAAGTGGTGGATTAATTAATTCTAATCCATAATAATTTAGGGCGTTAGTATAAATACCTGATTGATAAGTTCCTTGAGTAGCTAATAATCCAATTTTTTTAGCTAACGGAAATTGATTAACAATATATTCTACAACCGCTTCAATCATATTGACTAAAGTAATTGGCAAATCATTTTCAGTTAATAACTCAACAATTCTGTCCATAATTGCTGGACTATGGGCGGTATTACAAGGTAATCCAATAATATCTGCGCCTAATAAAGCCAATTGTTTAATTTGCTGATAAATAATTTCTGCTGGATTAATATTATTTTTTCCCAATAAAAATTCAGTCCTATCATTGATTAAATGCGGTTGAGAAATTAATATAAACGGAATATGTTGCTGATCGCAATTAGCTAGGGTATTTTTGATAATTTTATTCGCCAAATCAGTCCCTGATTTAGGTCCCATTCCGCCTAAAATGCCAATCGTTTTATGGTACATATTTTTTCGATAATCCGTTTATTAATTTTACTTTGTGTCGATAGTTCGCTCTATATTTTGAAGAATTATTGCTCACAATCGAGTTTAGGTAAGCTGAATAACTAATATAATATAAATATCACAAATTTTAATTTTATTTTTGCATAGCATGAAATCTTCCCCACCCGCATCCAACACTTATCGCCGCTTATTTAACTATGTACTTCCATTTTGGAAATCTTTTATAATCAGTACATTAGGTTATTTATTATATGCAATGACCGAGCCATTATTTGCCAATTTAATCAAACATATTATTGATACTTTGCAAATAAAACATCCAACTCAAATGCAATGGTTGCCTTTATTATTTCTCGGTTTAATTTTTTTACGAGGGATAGGCACTTATCTAGGGGGTTATTTTTTAGCCAAAGTCTCTACCGGAGTTGTGCATCGATTACGCTGCGAAGTCTTTGAAAAATATGCCCGTTTACCGACTCACTATTTTGACAGTCACAATAGCGGACAAATGATGGCAGTAATTACCTATAACGTGGGCGAAGTGACCAATGCGACTACTGAAGCGGTGCGAATTATTATCCGCGAAGGTTTAACGGCAATTGGTTTATTAGGATATTTATTTTATAGTAATTGGCAATTATCTTTAATATTTTTAACTATTGCCCCAATTATTGCGGTTATGGTGACATATGTGAGTAAACGTTTACGAAAACTCAGTCGATTAATTCAAGATTCCGTAGGTAATATGTCACATATTACTTCTGAATTAGTCAATGGACATCGAATGGTTTATAGTTATGGCGGACAAAAATATGAAATTCAGCGTTTTGAGCAAAGTAGTTTAGTCAATAAACAACAAACTTTAAAATTAGCGACCACTACAGCAATTCATAATCCATTATTACAATTTTTAATTGGCATTGCGTTAGCCGGATTAATGTATTTAGCGTTATATTTTATGCAAAGCGCGACGGCTGGAGATTTTGTCAGTTATTTAACAGCGGCGTTTTTTTTACCTAAACCAATTCGCCAATTGAGTGATGCGAATAGTAATATTCAAAAAGGAATTACTGCCGCGCAAAGTTTATTTGCAGTATTAGATGAAGTTGAAGAAATGGATCAAGGCAATTATCAAATTGATCGAGTAAAAGGACATTTACAATTTCGTAATGTTTGGTTTTCTTATCATAATAATCAACAATGGGCATTAAAAAAAATTAACTTTGATATTTTGCCCGGACAAACGATTGCTTTAGTCGGCGCATCAGGTGGGGGAAAATCGACTATTACCAATTTAATTTTGCGCTTTTATTCGCATCAACAAGGAGAGATTTTATTAGATGGAATGCCAATTAATGATTATCGTTTGGCGAATTTACGGCAACAAATCGCTTTAGTGACTCAGCATATTACTTTATTTAATGACAGTGTAGCGAATAATATTGCATATGGACAATTAACCACTCCCGCTTTATCGCAAATTCAACAAGCCGCGATTGATGCCAATGCTTGGTCATTTATTCAACAATTACCGCAACAATTAAATACAGAAATTGGTGAAAATGGCGTAAAATTATCCGGTGGTCAAAAACAACGTTTAGCGATTGCGCGGGCTTTATTAAAAAATGCCCCTATTTTAATTCTTGATGAAGCGACTTCAGCTTTGGATACCGAATCTGAACGTTATATTCAACATGCTTTAGAGCAATTGCGTCAAGGACGAACCGCAATTATTATTGCACACCGTTTATCCACTATCGAAAATGCCGATTTAATTATTGTCATTGATCAGGGCGAAATAGTTGAGCAAGGAACTCATCAGCAATTAATTCAACAAAACGGTGTATATGCGCGGTTATATCAAGTACAATTTGAATCGCAAAACACAACACATTAAAATTTAATTAACCATATTTTTAGTCAAAATTAGAGGTTTATATGAACAAAAAAGTTTTAAACGTTGGCGGAAATAATAAAACAATTCCAATTCCAACTTATTATAATGGATGGACACATCATTTATTAGATATTGATCCTAAAGGAAATCCAGATATTGTCTGCGATGTGCGTAATTTGTCACAAATTACCGCTGCAGAATATGACAGCGTTTATTGTTCGCATAATTTAGAACATTATTACAGTCATGATGTATTTAAAGTAGTTAGCGGTTTTCATCATATTTTAAAACCAGAAGGTTTTGTTCATGCACGAGTGCCGGATATTTTGGCTTTAATGCAAAAAGTAGTCGCTGAAAATCTCGATATTGAAGATGTGTTATATCAATCACCTGCTGGACCAATTA
>JBEEJU010000203.1:0-8803 GCA_041169045.1 Pseudomonadota bacterium | reverse complement strand
GAATCCGCCATCTCAAACCACCGAATATTTAACGGCTGAATTTTCTTTTTAACCTGCGCCAAATCATAAAGCGTTTGCTATAACCTACCAATGCTCAATTCTAAATCTTTATCAAACCTGTTACAATCAAGCCACACAGATAAATTGTCGGAGAAACTTGAGAAAATCTCGGTCAATGAAAAAATCAAATTAGTTAGACAAGCTAAAGGACTAACGCAAGAATCGGTTGCAGAAAAATTAGGCATGTCTGTCACCACTTACGGCGACATTGAACGCGGCGACAAAGACCTGAAATTATCGAGATTACAAGAAATTGCCGACGCTTTAGACATCAAAGCCTCTGAATTATTAGACTTAACCGACAAAGCCGTTTTAAATGTTTGTTTGAATAAAAAAGCTGGAAATGATAATAAAATTACCGTTTATTTCAGTTCAGATGGTGAACTTGAAAAACTGCAAATGCAGCTTGAAATGAAAGACAAAGAACTCGCCATGCAACAGCGTGAAATCAATTTATTAGAACAAAAAATAGCCGACCAGCAAAAAATCATCGCCTTTTTAGAAAATAAGACATAACCTCTCACACTTGCTGCGAAATAGGAAAATTTTATGATTACGCAACTTTCCCAACTCGATTTAAACAAAACCTACAGCTACGCCGATTATTTAACCTGGCAATTTGATGAAATGGTCGAATTGATAAAGGGCAAAATTATGCTTATGCCCCCTGCACCCAATTTAAAACATCAACGTATTTCAGCCGACTTAAATGGTATGTTTTATAATTTTTTTAAAACTAAGCCATGTCAGTTTTTTGCCGCGCCGTTTGATGTGCGGTTATATGACCGCAAAAAATCCATCTTAGCCAATAAAGACATTTTCACCGTTGTCCAGCCAGACTTATGTGTGGTTTGCAATCCTGAGTTTTTAGATGAACAAGGCTGTAACGGCGCACCGGATTGGATTATTGAAATTCTATCGAAAGGCAACTCAAAAAGAGAACTGCAAACTAAATATGAACTGTATCAAGAAACCGGAGTAATGGAATATTGGCTGGTTTATCCCTATGAACAAACTGTGCATCAATTTATTTTAGAAAATGGTTTATATCAACTTAAAAAAATGTACACCACTGACGATATTGCCGTCCCCTTTTTATTCCCTGATTTAGCAATTGAAGTGAACGAAATCTTTTCATAAACTCAAGACAAAGAACTTGCCATGCAACAGCGTGAAATTGAATTGCTAAGAAAACAAAATGAGCAATTGGAAGAAATCAACGCGCTATTAAAAAATAAAGGTGCAGCATGAGCGATAAACATTTAGGCACATTATGAAAGTCACTGGCTTGTCAAAACAAACTCTGGAAAATCTGTTACAGAAAAATCAGAAAATTGAATAACAAAATTAAATTTCAGGCATAAAAAAACCGCTTTGCTATTCAGTAAAACGGATTTTGTGATTAAGAGCCTGACAATTTTCCAAATTTAAATCCCCAAAATCAACAAATCCACCGCCGCGATAATTCGCCTTTGGTATTTTTAACCTGAGTTCGGGATAAAAAAATACACTCTGTTTTATAATATTAATAGAATCAACGGTTTTTATCCCGAACTCAGATTATTTTACAATTTCAAATTTATTCAATTGATTTAGTCTTTCTAATCCCTAAATTATCTAACAACATTAAAAATACGCCGATACAAATTGCCGAATCTGCAATATTAAAAGCAGGCCAATGCCAAGTTTGATAATAGACATCGAGAAAATCAATGACATATCCATAAAATAAACGATCAATTAAATTCCCAATTGCACCGCCTAAAACTAAAGCTAATGCAATCGCTAATAATTTATCCGTAGATTTTAATTGTTTTAACCACATTCCTAAAATGACACTAATCACAATCGCTAATCCGGCAAATAACCACCTCTGCCATCCACCTGCATTGGCTAAAAAACTAAAAGCCGCTCCCGTATTATGCACATATGTTAATTGAAAACTCGGCATAATCGCTAATGATTCATATAAAGTCATGAAATGATCAACGGCAATTTTACTAATTTGATCCAAAATCAATATCACAATTGATAAATTTAAATATTTAAGCATAGCGGCGAATTTCACCGTTCCCGATCACATTTTCTACGCAACGACCGCATAATTCAGGATGGTCAGTATCCGTTCCCACATCGGCACGTTGATGCCAACAGCGTACACATTTTGCATGTTCAGAGGCAAGCACTTGAATTTTTAGACGTTCTGCATCAACCATTAATTCTGGAATATCGACTAATTCAAAAGAATAAGGCAACGTAATGATTTGTGCTTCAGAAGTGATAAAAACAAAACGTAATTCATCACCGAGTTTCAATAAATTTTTTGATAATTCAGCACTGCAATAAATTTTAACTTTTGCATTTAATGAAGAACCAATTAAATTAGCTGAACGCGCTTTTTCAAGTTCTTTACTCACTGCGGCACGAACATTAATTAAAATTTGCCAATCCGCATGAGTTAATTCCGAAGTTTCATTTAATGCAAATAGACCTTGATACCAAGTTTCTAAAAATATCGAGGCGGCACGATTTCCCGGAATGGCTGCCCAAATTTCATCAGCGGTATAGCTAATTAAGGGAGCTAACCAACGACTCATCGCTTCAATTAAATGGTACATTGCGGTTTGTGCAGAACGTCGCGCTTGACTATTCGTTTTAGCGGTATATTGCCGATCTTTAATAATATCTAAATAAAAGCTACCTAAATCAATTGAGCAAAAACTTAATATCTTTTGATAAATCGCTTGAAATTGATACGCTTCATAATGAGAAATAATTTCTTGTTGCAATAAATAAGCTTTATCAATTATCCAACGATCTAAAGCGACCATTTGTTCAATCGCAATTTGATCCATTTCTGGATTAAATCCATCGAGATTAGATAATAAAAACCGTGCCGTATTCCGAATTCGTCTATAGCCTTCCGCGGTACGTTTCAGAATTTCATCCGAAACGTGCATTTCGCCACGATAATCAGTCGCGGCAACCCAAAGACGCAAAACATCTGCACCTAATTCTTTCATAACCGTTTGAGGCGCGACCACATTGCCAGCGGATTTGGACATTTTTTTACCTTGAGCATCTACGGTAAATCCATGAGTTAATACCGCTTTATACGGCGCAACGCCATTCATCGCCGTTGATGCCAGCAAAGAAGATTGAAACCAACCACGATGTTGATCTGAACCTTCCAAATATAAATCCGCTGGAAAATCTACGCCATCGCGTCGATTCAATACCGCTTCGTGAGTGACTCCTGAATCAAACCAAACATCCAAAGTGTCAGTCATTTTTTGATAAAGTTCAGCTTCTTCACCTAATAATTCTTTGGTTTCTAAACTAAACCACGCATCAATGCCTTGTTGCTCAATGCGTAAAGCAATTTGCTCGGTTAATTCTGCGGTTTGTGGGTGTAATTCGCCACTGATTCGATGAATGAAAAAAGGAATTGGCACGCCCCAAGTTCGTTGACGAGAAATACACCAATCAGGACGGTTCACCATCATACTTTCAATGCGAGCTTGTCCCCAATCAGGAATCCATTGCACTTGTTTAACTGCTGCTAAAGCTGTGTCACGCAAATTTTGTTGTTCCATTGCAATAAACCATTGCGGCGTGGCGCGAAAAATAATGGGCGTTTTATGTCGCCAACAATGGGGATAACTGTGAACAATCGCTTCATGATGTAATAAGCAACCTCGTTGTTTTAACACTTCGATCACTTTTGGATTTGCAGTAAAAACATGTTGTCCAGCAAATAATTCGGTATTCGGTAAAAAAACACCATTTCCGCCTACAGGATTATCTACCGCTAATTCATAGCGTTGTCCGACCACATAATCCTCTTGACCATGACCGGGAGCGGTATGCACTGCACCGGTTCCGGCTTCAGTCGTAACATGTTCACCCAAAATAATCGGCACTTGTCTAGCGTAAAATGGATGTTGTAACAATTGATGTTCTAAAGCTTGACCATTGCAATAAGCAATCACACGATAGTCTTGAATGTCATAGCGTAACATTGTGGTTTTCAATAACGCTTCAGCAATCAATAACCGTTGAGCAACGCCGTCTTTTTCACATTGAACAACGGCATATTCCAATTTAGGATGTAACGCAACCGCTTGATTTGCCGGCAAAGTCCAAGGAGTTGTTGTCCAAATCACCACTGATAACTCACCTTGCCCTTGATGTTCAGGAATATGATGACAGCAATTAATAAAAGCTTGCTCATCCACCACTTTGAAACGCACATCAATTGCGGGTGAACGTTTATCTTCATATTCCACCTCAGCTTCGGCTAAAGCTGAACCGCAATCGGTACACCAATGCACCGGTTTTGCCCCCTGATGTAAATGTCCATTCGCATGAATTTTCCCTAAAGCCCTAACAATATCGGCTTCAAATTTAAAATTCATGGTCAAATACGGATTCTCCCAATCGCCTAAAATTCCTAAACGAATAAAAGCGTCTTTTTGTAAATGGACTTGTTTCGCAGCATATTCTCGACAAGCTTTACGAAAATCCGTTGCCGATACTTTAACGCCGGCTTTACCGACTTTTTTTTCAACTTGTAATTCAATCGGCAAACCATGACAATCCCAACCTGGAATATAAGGTGCGTCAAAACCACTTAAAGTTTTCGATTTAATAATAAAATCTTTTAATATTTTATTTACCGCATGACCAATATGAATTTCTCCGTTGGCATATGGCGGGCCATCATGCAAAATGAATGTTGGCTTTCCAACGGATAAAGCGCGAATTTGAGAATACAATTCCATTTGCGTCCATTTTTTTAATCGTTCAGGCTCGGAATGCGCCAAATTCGCTTTCATCGCAAAAGCAGTTTTCGGTAAATTAAGCGTGTGTTTATAATCCATAATAATTTTATATAGGCAAATGTTTTGAAAGTTAAAAACGCGTGTTTCAATAAACAATCATTAATCTTTAATTAAAAAATTTTTCGCGTCGATAATATCTTGCTGAATTTGATCGGCTAATTCTTTAATAGAAGTAAATCGCATTTCATCACGAATTTTATAATGAAAATGAATTTCTAAATAATAGCCGTAAATTTCTTGATTAAAATTGAATAAATGAATTTCTAATAAAATTTCGGCTTTACCCCTTATTGTGGGACGAGAACCAATATTAGCAACACCATAATAAATCTGTTGTGCAATTCCGGTTACAGTCACCGCAAATACGCCTTGAATCGGAGAATTTCGGCGAAATAAAGCGACATTCGCTGTTGGAAATCCTAATTGTCGTCCGCGTTTATCGCCATGAATGACTCGCCCACAAATTGAATAAGCTCGCCCTAACCATTTCTCTGCTAAATCTAATTGTCCAGCGGCTAATGCGTCACGAATAACAGTGCTACTAATTCGATATTCATGTAAATAATAGGAACTGGTATATTCGACTGTAAAATTAAATCTTTTACCATAATGTTGCAACATTGAAGTATTGCCGCGGCGATTTTTACCAAAATGAAAATCATCTCCAATGACTAATTGTTTAACTTGTAATTGTGCGATTAATATTTTTTCAATAAAAGTTTCTGCTTCACAATTGGCAAATTGCCGATTAAATTTAATCATGAGTAAATAATCAATCTTAAATTGATTAAAATGCAAAATTTTTTCGCGTAATCGAGTCAATCGTGCAGGGGCATTTTCCGCTAAAAAATACTCTAATGGCTGAGGTTCAAAAACCATCACAATTATTGGTAGTTGTAAACGTTTGCCATGAGCAATGAGTTTTTCAATGACAATTTGATGTCCTAAATGCAAGCCATCAAAATTGCCAATTGTTAATACACATCCTTGATCAAAAATAGGCAAATGGATTAAACCGCGAATTAATTGCATTTTACTTAATTCATGCCCTCATAGTTATGAATATTCATTTGCGCATATTCCACTAATTCCAAATCAAAACCGGCTAAACCAATATAATTTTTTTGGCTACCTAATAATTTTAATTTATGAACTCCTAAATCGGCTAAAATTCGTGATCCCGTACCAATCATTCGCCAATCTGTATTTTTTTCTGGTAATGGTTGAAAATGAATTCCATAATCTTGCATTTGATAATGATGGATTAATTCAATTAAAGATTTATTATTTTCATGTTGCCGAAT
The DNA here is from genome assembly GCA_041169045.1 of Pseudomonadota bacterium. Taxonomy (GTDB): domain Bacteria; phylum Pseudomonadota; class Gammaproteobacteria; order Methylococcales; family Methylomonadaceae; genus CAIQWF01. The sequence goes on along the minus strand of JBEEJU010000203.1, from coordinate 2,595 downwards.
AATCACCAAAACACCGCGCCCTAATTCTGCAATGGTTTTCATGGCATCACGAATAGAAATACGATTTGAATTTCGTTTTGAAGCACAAACATCCTCTAATAAATTTTTTGCATGAACTCTGGCTAATACCGGCTCATCAGTAGAAATATCGCCCATCACTAAAGCCAAATGCAAATTTTGATCATTGTGATCTTGATACGCATATAATTGAAATTCACCAAATTCAGTAGGCAATCGACATTCACTAATTCGTTCTAACGTATTTTCGTGTTGAATCCGATAATGAATTAAATCCGCAATGGTGCCAATTTTTAATCCGTGTTTTTGTGCAAATAATTCCAAATCGGGGCGACGTGCCATTGTGCCATCTTCATTCAGAATTTCAACAATAACCGCCGCCGGTTCTATTCCCGCCAATCTTGCCAAATCACACCCCGCTTCAGTATGTCCGGCACGATTTAATACGCCGCCTTCTTGCGCCATTAACGGAAAAATATGCCCTGGCTGAATTAAATCATCCGCTTGAGCTTCTTTCGCAACGGCAACTTGAATCGTCCGCGCCCGATCCGCCGCCGAAATTCCGGTAGTCACGCCAGTTGCAGCTTCAATTGAAACGGTAAAATTGGTTGAATAACGAGTTTTATTTTCATCAACCATTAAGGGCAATTTTAATTGTTGACAGCGTTTTTTCGTTAAAGTTAAACAAATTAATCCTCGGGCATAACGTGCCATAAAATTAATATCTTCTGCCCGCACAAAACTGGCTGCCATAATTAAATCGCCTTCATTTTCACGATGTTCATCATCCATAATAACGACCATTCGTCCTTGTTTTAATTCTGCAATAATTTCTTCCGTTGTATTCATGGTTCAACCCAATAAATTAACCAATAAAACCGTTATTTTTTAAAAATTCTAGGCTAATTTTTGAATCTGAGTTTTTTGCTAAAGGTTGTAATAAACGCTCTAAATAACGTGCTAATAAATCCACTTCTAAATTAACAATAGTTCCGACTTCTGCATGATTTAAAGTTGTTTTAATTAAGGTATGCGGCACAATATTAACACTGAATTGATTAGCCTTTACTTGATTAATGGTTAAACTAATTCCATCGATACAAATTGAGCCTTTTTCAACAATATATTTTGCTAATGATAAAGGCACTTCACAATCTAAACGAATTGATCGACCATCAATCTTTTTTCCAATAATTGTACCCATTCCGTCCACATGACCGCTGACAATATGTCCGCCTAAACGACTATTTGGGGTTAATGCCAATTCTAAATTGACTGATTGTGCAATTCGGGCTTGTTGAAAAGTGCTACGAATTAAAGTTTCATTAGAAACATCAGCACAAAAATAATGATCACCTAATTCAATTGCAGTTAAACAAACGCCATTAACCGCAATACTATCGCCTAATTGACAATCTTTTAAAGATAAATCCGCCGTATTAATGGTAAAACGTTTATCACCACCGCGATTTTCAATGGCTTTAATGTGACCAATAGCTAAAATAATTCCTGTGAACATATTTTTTTCAGGAGAGTGATTAAGTTTTTGTGGTGGCAATAGGAGATTTAATTTTGATTTCTTCTGGACGATATTTTTGGGCAATTTTATCTAAAATACCATTGATATAACGATAACTGCCATCTGCGCCAAAATATTTGGCTAAATTAACCGATTCATTAATAATGACTTTATAAGGCGTTTCTAAACGAATTAATAATTCATATGTTCCTAAACGTAAAATAGCTCGCTCAACAGGATCAATTTTATTCACCGGTCTATCAACAAATTCAGATAATGCCGCATCGATAATATCTAATTTGGCTGGAACTCCATGAAATAGCTCAATAAAATAGCTTTTTTGCGCCCCTTTTAACCATTGTTCTTCAAAAAATTGGCTTTCAATTAATTGCAAATTTTGTTGCGTCATTTGCCATTGATATAAAGCTTGGACTGCACATTGACGAGCGTTGGTTTTTGCCTGACTCATATCTGTTCCAACTGTTTGAAAAGATTGATCATTTCAATTGCAGATAAAGCCGCTTCCGCACCTTTATTTCCCGCTTTTGTGCCAGCACGCTCGATCGCTTGTTCAATCGTATCTACCGTCAATACACCAAAAGTCACGGGAATTTGATATTCCAATGCAACCTGCGCCAAGCCTTTCACACATTCACCGGCAACATATTCAAAATGCGGCGTTCCGCCTCGAATAACTGCGCCTAAAGCAATAATTGCATCGTATTTTTTTAACGCCGCAATTCGTTTAACCGTTAAAGGTAATTCAAAAGCCCCGGGCGTACGAATTAATTGAATATTGCTTAATTCTGCGCCATGTCTAATTAATGTATCAATCGCGCCATTTTCTAAATGTTCAACAATAAAATGATTAAAACGTGAGGAAATTAAACAGAATTTGCTGTTATTGATAACTAAATTGCCTTCAGTCGCTGTAAGAATAGACATAATATTAAAAAAGTAAAAGTTAATAAATTAAATCAGGATTAGTTTTTAAGTCCGATACCTTTATGTAATAAAAATAAACAAATCAAGGTCAAAAATATAATACAGCCGCTAAT
>JBEEJU010000202.1:0-2622 GCA_041169045.1 Pseudomonadota bacterium | reverse complement strand
GTTTTTAGCAGTAATATCGGCAGTCAAGTGTTTTTTTATATCATTATCCGAAGGTTGATTTGTAAAAAATATTCCTTGATTATGTTGCATATCCGTTCCTATCATTCGCAGATAGGCAATTCTTTCTGAATTTTTATCATAAAAAGTTCTCAACCAATCAATAACAAAACCACCTTTATTATAAGTACTGAATTTTTTTACTCCCATTAATTGCGCTTTCTCATCAAATATATCACATTCAATTTTTTCTATTTTTTGTTTATGTTCAAGATTCCAAATTATAAAACCAATAGAAAACTGTCCTTTAACATTATCAAAAGTGTTTGCTGGTACTACAAACCCCTTTTTAAATTCAGCTTTGAAAAAGTCACGGAATTTAAAAAAATTAGAACCCTGTATAAATTTTAATTTTGAAAACTGTGCCAGTTTAGCGTCTGGAATATGAGCGTATATTCGAGTTGAAAATTGCATAAATAATTCTCTAGCGGCTGTTCCAATAATTGTATTGTAATCTTTATAAATTTTTGTTTCTGTTGCAACATTTGATTTATTTTCGCCTTTGCCAACAACTGTGCTTCTACTGCTTGCTTCCGCATACGGCGGATTAATATAAATCACTAATTTTTTCCGTTTCTCAGAATCGTTAATAATATCCAATAATCCTTTAGGCAATTTAGCAAAATCATCATTAAGAAAATCAAATTGAAAAACATGACTTTCTAATAAATTCGCCCCATTTGCAATGCGGTCTTTCATTACGTCAACATCTTGTTTATCTAAAGTCGAAGCCCAAATATTATATTTATTGGTTAATCCGGTTAATAAATTACCCGTTCCAGCCGCGCAATCCCACACAGTGTATTCATCTTGCCAATTTTCACCTAAAACATCGGCTAAATATTTCTGTGATAATTCAACCCATATTTGTGGCGTAAAAAAGCTACCTTTTCTTTCCCGAATATCCTGCGGCACTAATAAATCACGGCGATTGACAATATAATCCCAATACTCTTCTATCGGTGGGCGTTCATATTTATTCCAAAATTGGTTATGCGCTTTTTGTTTATCTTTAAAACCAACTGAACTGCTATTAAACATACCGAGTTCATTGATTTTTCTATCTACTTCATAATAATCACTTCTCAACAAAACAAATAATTTATCTTTAATAGTTTGATTATCGCTAGACAATAAATCTGCTAAATAAAAATCACCATCAATAATGTTGTATTTTTTTACAATTGCCCAATCAATCGTAATAGTAGGTTTTACAATTTGTAGCCATTTATTATAAATTGAAATAAAATTGTTTTTATCAATTTTTATTTTCGTAAAAGCCGATTTACCGGCAATAAAATTTGTTTTAATAAAAGATTTTAATTCTGAATCATCACGATCATAATAAAATAACAAAGTATTATTATCTATAATTTGTTTAACTTTTTGATAAAGCGATTTAAATTCTTTAGTTTGATAATTCGATGGCGCAACATTCCAATTAAAATCATTTTGATAAAAAATATCTTGAATTGCGTTATATGATATAAATGCCATTTTTTCTGCATCGAATGCGGCTAAAAAAGGTGGCGGTAATTGTTTATCAAAAGTTCTTGCTTTACCAATCGTTAAAATTAATTGCACTATTGAACTATAACTATCGGAAATGCCTTTTTTAGCTTCTGCCCATAATAAGGATTCACTTTCAGAAATCGTAACGCAAAAATCAATATCGCCAATAATGCGTGTGCAATCAAAATCACTAAAATAATCACGAGCAATTTTATTTTTAATTTCTTCTTCGCGGATTTTGGTATAAGTCATAATAATATTAAACTCGCCAATAAAGTTATTGCATTAAAAAACCATATTCATAAACTTTAGGTTCAATTTTTTTAGACAACTCTTTTAAGCTGTATTTTAACGCATTCATTAAAATCGTATATTGCTCATCTTCGCTTTTATTATTCATTTTTCCCTTTTCATTTCTGCCCTGAAAATACTCTTTAATATCGTACAATGCCGCATTCACATTGCAATCCGGTTTAGCAAGATAATATTTCCATAATTCACGTCCAGCATTAAAAACCGCTTGTGCTTGCGCTGAAAATTCTAATGGTTCAGTATGGATTTTTTCTTTACCAAATACATTGCCATTACCGGATGATTTTAATTTGCCTTGAATAAATTGTGACATAAAATGACTGGCGAATTTATCCGGCGCATTGACTTCATATTCGGTAAAGGGAATCCAGTGATTTATGCCATATTTAATTTGTATATTATTGTTAAATAAAGCAAAAGTTAAACAGTCGTTTTGAAATGGCTTGTCTTTCTGCCATTTTTTATTAGGATGCAAGAATTGATCTCGATCATTAAGCCAAGTAGCTTTAATACATTTACGCACGGCAAAATATATTGCGGCTTTAATTAAATTAGATGAATTAATTAAAAACTGACCTGCTTCAGTATTATAAGGCATCATGTTATGAACGATTTGAATCATATTTTGATTTTGAAAATCATTACCTTTAAATGGAAATTTACCAATAATCGTTATATCTTTTTTGTCAGCACGAAATGGTTTTATCCAGTCATTAATATAGCGATTATTATCATAAGCAA
>JBEEJU010000201.1:0-10334 GCA_041169045.1 Pseudomonadota bacterium | reverse complement strand
GTAGGATGGGTAGAGGCGATAGCCGAAACCCATCTTGAATCAAACGGTTGCGATGGGTTTCACTTTCGTTCTACCCATCTTACGAGTTACTTCAATGCGGTAGAACTAAGAAGTTGTCCCGTCGCGCTATCACGAATTTCTGTCAATATTTTGCCAGAACCATTAACGCCCATGATGCTAATTTCACTACTACCATTGCCGTTTAAATCTGTTGATACCGAAATATTTTTAGCTTTATAGCCTGTCGGTACACCGGTATTACTTATCATAGTACCGAAAGTGATTAATCCTACTTTGTTATCTTTAGCATCCTTAATACTGACAATATTACCTGCCAATACAGCAATTTCAGGTACGCCATTATTATTCAAATCGTTTACAACAACCAAACCAAGCGGTGCAGTGTAACTGGTAGCAAAAGTTAAAGTGTTTAGTAATTTTCCTGTACTGCTATCGTTAATATTTACGGTATGTTTCCCGTTAGTAAAATTAACATAAAGACTTGCCAATTCTACTTTTCCATTGGTATTCAAATCAGGAACGACAATAGAATTCACAAAAACATTACTAACAGTTCCCCATTCGCAGATATAACCATCCATATAGCCTGAAGAGTTGTCATTACGATAGAACCATTTGACTTGACTACCATCACCATCCAAAAATGCGTACGAACCGGAATAGGGCTAAGAAGAACTCCAATGCTCATAGTTCCATGCCTCTCCGGTAACCCATTGCCACTTGCCACTAGCATAGGAAGCTCCAATGTAATTCCAAAGATTATTTGCTACATTGGCCTCAATAAAAGCTTGCTCGCCATCTGAAGTAATTGTTGCTAAATATCCTCCAATCTTTTCGCAGTTGCTTTTAGCATCAGCCCAAAGAATATATGACTTATCAAACCGTTGATAATAATGACCGTTATCTTTCCATAACATTTTGCTGCTATCGGCTTGCACATTCATTGTAGCGATTAACCCCAAACATCCACACACCGCTAAACTAATGGCTGAAAACTGTTGTTTAAAATTTTGCATCATAATTTCCTCATAAACATTCTAATATTGTTAGAATAAACCCGACCCATACAATACATGATTTTTTTATTGAGTAACACCAACCCACAGTTGTTAAAATAACTACTTATAGGTAGAGTCAAATGTCACTGCATGAAAATCTGAAAATCATTCGTTTAAGCAAAGGATTATCGCAGGAAGATATGGCAGAAAAATTGCAATACAGCTCGATTAATGGTTATGCAAAAGTGGAACGTGGCGAGACATTTCCTAAAATAGAAAAGCTGAAAAAAATGACGGATATTTTAGAAACAAATGTGGAAAACTTATTAAGCTCACATGAAGGTAATAACTTTACAGCTATAAAAAGCAATTACCATAATCATCAAGGTCAAACAGTCATTTTATTATCAGAAACTCAATGTGCGCATGAATTGGAAAAAGCTCAACTCTTATTACAAGAAAAGGACAATATGATTCAACTATTGAAAGAACAAATTATGCAATTGAAAGAAATTAATACGCTGTTAAAGAAAAATCAGTTAAATCAAACGCATTCTTCATCATAAATTTGCAATTGACATCAAAACTCATATCATTTTTGATATAATGTTATGTCATAATGAAAATTCAACAAAACTACAGAAAACCCTTTGCTCAATTTGTAAAAAAGCAATCCAAACCTTTTCAAGCCGCAATTGAAGACGAAGTTTTACAGATTAGCGAAAATCCAGAACTCGGCGAATTGAAAGTCGGTGATTTAGCAGGAATCCGCGTCTATAAATTCAAGTTTAACCGGCAAGAATACTTGATTGCCTACAGCCATCAAACTGAAACCGTAGAACTGCTGCTGATTGACCTTTATAAAATCGGTACACACGAAAATTTTTACGCTGAGCTTAAAAAGTACCTAAAAACCTAGAGACTTAACATGAACACTTTAACGGCTGAACACGTTTTTTCCGATTTGCAAAAATTGCCTCCTATCGAAAAGCAACAATTTTTTGTTTTGTTAGCTAAAGCATTTACTCGTGAAGACAATTTATCCCATGAAGAAGTTTTTGGACATTTAGAAGGCGAATTATTTACCGCCGCCGAAGCAGCCGAATATTTGGAAGTGTCTATGGCGACTTTTCGCCGATATTTAAAAGCTAAGAAATTGACAGCAAAATCAATCGTTGGTGCAAATCATTTATATGCTTTAGAGGATTTACGCCAGTTTAAAAAAGCTCTTCGGATGACAACACAAAGATAAAGTTGTGCCATGCAACAGAGTGAAATCGAAAATTTACGCGAGCAAGTTTTACAACTGAAAGAAATCAACACGCTGTTAAAAAAAGAGGTGTGAAAATGATAACCTACCAAACCGATTTTTATAGCTGGACACAACAACAAGCCGCTTTATTAAAAGCACGGAAATTTGACGAACTCGATTTTGATAATTTAATTGACGAAATAGAAAGCATGGGCGCAAGCGAAAGAAAAGAATTAGACAGCTGTTTAATTGAACTGTTGCTGCATTTACTCAAATGGCAATATCAACCCAAACGAAAAGGCAGCAGTTGGGAAGTTTCGATTGCAAAACAACGCGATGGTATTGAAAAAATATTGCGCGATAACCCAAGCTTAAAATATCAATTGGACAAACGGGTAGCAGATTGCTATGGCTATGCAAGACGCTATGCCGCTATCGAAACTCAATTACCAAAATCGCGTTTTCCCGAAGAATGCCCTTATTCATTAGAACAACTTTTTAATGAGAGTTTTATGCCTGATTCTGAGTAAAAGAACTTACCATGCAGCAGCGTGAAATCGCTTATTTAAAAGAACTGCTAGACATGCACAAACATTCAAAATCTAACAACGCGGAGTGACAACCATGCAAACTGCTACTTTCAAAGACTGGACGCTCAACCGCCTAGAAAAAACCTTTGATTTAAAACAAGTCTGGGAATCTGATTTACTGGAAAAATGGCAAAATATCCCCTCTGAAATAACTGAAGTCGAAACAACCATTTTGCTGAAATTTCAAAAATTGTTAATTCACGGCGGCAGGTCATGGAATGAAACAGAACTCGAAAATAAATTTATCAGTCCGTTAATTATGTTATCGGATATTAACAACGATAATATGGGTTATTTCTTAGAACGTCCGTTATCGGCACAAATCGGCGATTATCAATTATCCGGCATTGTAGATGGCATGATTGCAACAGGTTTTCGTGAACCGGATATTCCGTTATTTTGTATGCACGAATATAAACGTAACATCGAAAATCAAGGTTCACCCGATGCACAAGTGTTGGCGGCAATGTTAGTGGCAAGAGAATTAAACCAAAACAAACTCCCTATTTATGGTTTATTTGTGGTGGGTTTAGTATGGAATTTCATGGTGTTAGAAGGCAATCACTATTGTATTAGCCATAACTATACAGCCGATACAGACGATGTTTTTCAACTGTTTAAAATGCTGAAAAACTTAAAGCAATTAATAGAAGAATCCTCTTTTTAAGAATTGAAAGACAAAAAACTTGCCATGCAGCAGCGGGAAATTGAAAATCAGAAAAAACAAATTACCCAATTGGAAGAAATCAACGCGCTGTTAAAGAAAAACCAGTCAACATAAAGAAACACCATGAACACACAGACTTTGTATGAAAAAGACTTTTATCAATGGACACAACAAACCGCGCAATCTATTAGGCAGAAACAATTTCACAAAATAGATATTCACCATTTGGCTGAGGAAATAGAAAGTATGGGTGCGAGTGAACGTAATCAATTAGAAAATCGTTTAGCCGTTTTAATCGCCCATTTATTAAAATATCATTACTTGGCACAGTGGCGTATTGAAAACGGGCGAGGATGGGAAGCGACCATTAAAGAACAACGGCATAAAATTAAACGGCTGCTCAAACATAATCCCAGTTTAAAGCCGTATTTAAATACCTTGTTTTCAGAAGACGATATTTATCGTGATGGTTACTTAAAAGCGATTGCGGAAACAAATTTAGATTATGATGCGTTCCCTGAACAATGCCCATATTCTTTAGAACAAATCATGGATGAGGCGTTTTTTCCCGTTTAAAAAATCAACGCACTGTTAAAAAATAAATAGGAATCATTATGCAAATGGCAACTTTTAAAGATTGGACTCTCAATCGTTTAGAAAAGGCTTTTGATTTAAAACAAGTTTGGCAATCAGATTTATTAAATCAATGGCTAAATATGCCGCATGAAATTAGTGAATCCGAAAAAATAAATGTACTCGATTTGCAGCAAGTTTTAATACGCGGCGGTCAATATTGGAATGAAATCGAACTCGAAAATAAATTCATTAGTCCATTAATTATGTTAGCCAAAATTGATGATGAAACTATTGGCTATTTTTTAGAACGTCCGTTATCGGCACAAATCGGCAATTATCAATTAGCGGGTATTGTGGACGGAATGATTGCAACTGGATTTAGAGAGCCAGAAATTCCTTTGTTTTGTCTGCACGAATATAAACGTAGTCTGGAAAACCAAGGTGCGCCCGATGCGCAGGTGTTGGTTGCGATGTTGGTTTCGCGTGAATTAAACGCAACACCGCAGCCTATTTACGGTTTATATGTAGTCGGTTTTAACTGGCGTTTTGTGGTTTTGGAAGGTAATCAGTATTGCATCAGCAAAACCTATAATGCGGATGATGATGAAATTTTTGTGTTATTCGCTATGCTGAAAAATATAAAGAAATTAATCAAATATTAGGATAAAAATTGAAAATAAATCAATCCACTGTCATTTAAATGATTTATAATTAAATCATTTAACTTTTATATTATTAAAGCCTGATCAGAAACAATAATTCCATCAGCATCGGCGTATAAATAATGATCGGTTTTAAAATGAATACCGGCGAAAGTAACCGTAGTATCTCGTTCACCAATACCGGCTTTATGCGGTTTTAATGGATGAGCATGTAAGGCTCGAATGCCTAAATTTAATTCATTTAAAGCCAATGTTTGTCGCACACAGCCATAAATAATTAATCCCTGCCAACCATTGTGAATAGCCATTTGTGCTAAATCCGCATCAATTAACGCGCAACGATGTGAACCACAACCATCAATTACCAATATTCTTTGGGTAACCGATTCGTTTAAAACTTGTTTAATTAATTGGTCATCTTCAAACACTTTTAAGGTTGTAATTTGCCCACTAAAAAATGCTGCATTGCCAAATGATTTAAAAATCGATTCGGCAATTTGTAAATGTAAAGATTGCGCATATAAATCGCATAAATAAGTCGTAGAATAATTCATCATATTAGTTTAATTAAGATAGGTTAATGCGTTAATAAATATTCTATTTCACGAATAAAATTATCGACACTATTTTGTTGATTATCAACCATAGTGTCTATTTGAATTTTAAGCCATTGTTGATGATATTCGGTAATAAATAATTCACGAACAATTTGATAATAACTGTCTTGACCCGCTTTCAAAAAAGTAAGCATTGCATATTGAAATGATTGTTGTCCGACTTTAATTTCCGTAGGTTGTTGACGAATTTTTTGCACATTTTTATAATTCGATGAAGATTGTAATGCGTATAATTCACGTTCGGTATAATCTAATTGTTCCCGAGTGGTTTTAATATTGATTGGAATATGATTTAAATGATAAACTGAAACTTGGGCTTCTAATACAACCTCATGATTAATTAATTTACGATAGATTATTTTTTCGCCCAATTCAGGATGATCAGCAATATAATGTTCATGCGTAATATAGATTAAATCTGATAATTGTTTAGGAAAATGTAATTGAGAATTTAATTCAGTAAATGCAATCGTATTTTCAACCAAATGATTATCCAGTGACACTTGAGTATTTTTGCAATAAACCACAGTCGAAAATAAAATCAACCCCATAATAACACTAAAATTACGCATAGCATTTTTTAATGATGTAACATAAATAATAAAATCATTACAGATAATAATTCAAAGGCAATTAATCGCCCTTGTTTTTCATAATTTACTTTTTCATCGGAATAATTATCTGATTTTTTAGCTTTTAATTCCTGATAAATAATCAACGCTAAAAAAATGATCATTAATGGATACAATAATCCATGAACAGGCTCATCCAAACCATATGCTAAATCCGCTAATAAATGAGCTAAAATAAATGAAAAAAAACCAGTAATGATTAACCAAAAACCAAATTCCATCGGATAATATTTTAAATCTCCCAATTCTTTTGCTTTAAAATGATTCAATATATTAACTCTTGAATAAACATACAATATGGGTAGATAAAAATAAAAAATAATTCCACTAAGGAAATACATTATGACGGAAATATGTTCAAAAAATGATACAACAAATCCTATCACCACAGAAATAGTTACAGGAGTAGAATAGATAAATTTATTAATCACTATTATTCTCTTAATGTAAATAAGATCGATAGCCTTGATAGGCGGAAAATATTGCCAATAATAAAAAGAAAACACCACTAAATCGATGTAATAATATTAACGGCAATTTTTGTAATAAAGTACGACCCGCTAAAACCCCAATTGCTGAAGTGAATGTGAGTGCTAAAGTTGCCCCTAACCATACGGCAATTGTCAGTCCAGTTGAACTTAAACCCACCACCGCTAATTGTGTTTTATCTCCGAATTCAGCGAGAGTCATTAATAAAAAAGTGTTGAAAAATAAACTATGATTACTTTTTTCAATAACGATTTGTTCTTCAGATTCAATTTGAAATCGAAAAGCTTGAATGCCAAAAATTGCAAATAAAATCGATACCGCAATTGCTACGATATATTGCGGAATAAGATGCGAGATCGTCATTCCGAAAATAACCGCTAAAGTATTTAATAAAGCAAAAGCGGTCATTGCACCTAATATAATCGGAATTGGGCGATATTTAGCCGCTAAAGTCATACAAACTAATTGACTTTTATCGCCCATTTCGGCTGCAACAATTAAGGCGAAACTACTACTAGCCGTAGCCATAATTTCATTCCAATCAATATGTTGAATAAATTGCCAAATTGAATGAAACAAAATAATAATATTAAATTGTGATAATATATCCATAATAATGATAATTTAGCTTAATAAATTATCCAAAGTCATCATCACAATAAATCCTATCATTAAGGAAAAAGTGGCATAACGAGATCGTCCTTTACTATGCGTTTCTGGGATAATTTCTTCACTAATGACAAACAACATTGCTCCCGCTGCAAATCCCATAGCAATCGGTAAAATGGGCTGAAATAAAGTCACCATACTGACACCTAATAATCCGCCGATTGGTTCTACTAATCCGGTTAAAGTAGCAATTCCTACCGCCTTCCATTGATTATAACCTAGAGCAATTAAAGGTAAAGCGACTGCTAATCCTTCGGGAATATTTTGTAACGCAATAGCAATCGCTAATACAATCCCATTATTCAAATTTCCGCCGCCAAAACTCACTCCAACTGACATTCCTTCGGGAAAATTATGAATCGTAATCGCAATAATAAATAAGCTAATTTTTTTTAATGAATCGATATGATGATCAGGAATGGTATCAAAATCTAAATGGGGCAAATTTTGATCGGCAATATGCAAAAAAACTGCCCCTAAAATCATACCAAAACACACAGCTAATAATCCATGATGCGAATTGGGCCAAACGATTTTTCCAGATTCCATACCCGGAACTAATAATGAAAAGGCGGTCGCAGCTAACATCACGCCGGCGGCTGCACCTAATAAACTGCTGAATAATTTTTCGGATATATTTTTAAAAAATATAGCGGGAATAGCACCTAATCCGGTTGCTAATCCGGCTAAAATACTGGCGAAAAAACCGATGACTACAATTTTGCCAAATAGCCAATATAATAAGCCAAAAATAATCGCAAGTTTTCCCAAAATAAGACCGATAATAATCGCTATTTGTTGAAAACGGGGTAATTGTTGTAATTGTTGATAATAAGGATGGGCTTGAATTTTAGTCCATTGTGAGCATAAAAAATTTTCAGGGGTCATCGATTTAAATCCGTCGTTTATACAAAAAACACAGCCTATAAAAATAGAATAACGCGGTTTATTTCACACAAAAACTCCAACTACTTTTTATTATCATTGAAGTTTTTGTGCAGTCATTATTAGCTTAAATCATTTGCTAATCCCGCAATATTGTAACCACAATCGACATGCGTAATTTCACCGGTAATGCCAGAAGCTAAATCTGAACATAAAAAGGCAGCAACATTTCCCACTTCTTCGATGGTGACATTTCGCTTCAAAGGCGCGGTATCAGCGGCTTTATTCAGCATACTTTTAAAATTATTAATCCCTGAAGCAGCTAAAGTCCGAATCGCCCCCGCAGAAATCGCGTTGACTCGTGTTCCTTCAGCACCTAAAGCCACTGCCATGTAACGTACCGTTGCTTCTAAGCTGGCTTTTGCCACGCCCATAACATTGTAGTTTGGAAAAGCGCGTAATGCCCCTAAATAACTCAAGGTTAATAATGCTCCATTGCGTCCAGCCATGAGTTCGCGTCCAGATTTTGCTAAAGCCACAAAACTATAAGTGCTAATATCTTGTGCAATGCGGAAGTTTTCACGAGTAGTTGCTTGAATAAAATCCCCTTCTAAAGCGTCTCTAGGTGCAAAAGCGACGGAGTGAACAATACCATCTAATCCATCCCAATGTTGGGCTAACTGATTGAATACTCTATCAATATGTTCATCTTTAGCAACATCCATTTCTAAAGCGATTTGCGAACCACAGTCCGCCGCCATGGTTTCCACTCTCGCTTGTAACTTATCATTTTGAAAAGTAAAGGCTAATTCCGCGCCTTCGCGGTGCATAGCTTTAGCAATGCCATATGCAATAGAACGATTACTCGCCAGACCGACAATTAATATTCGTTTACCTTGTAAAAATCCCATCGTTTCTCCTTGATTTAAAGTTAAAATTGTTTTTAATCCGCGCAGTATTACTTGGTTAATGATTTCTGTCTAGCCTTTTTTAAAGCTATTTATCATCAGTTGAATCAGAAAATAGAGGCTTATGTTAAAATTTAATTTTTTAATTGATTAAGGATAAAAATGAATATTGATCCGATTTGGGAAAATAGTTTATTGGCTATTTTTGCAATCCTGATCTTAATTTGGATGCTGCCTAGTTTAAAAATGAGTCATCTCAAAAGTCAAGCTGCAAAAAGCGATTGGTCTGCATTAATTCTGCCGTTAATTTTCGTATTAATGGTGGTTATGATTTTAATCATTCTGGTGTAAAAATGAATCATCCTCCTAAAGGTATAGAAATAGATATTGATAATGAAAAAGAATTCGATTGGTTAAATGTAGATGATGAAGAAATTATTGTAAATTATGCGATTCGTCCTAATAAAACACAAATTAAAAAAGAAATTGCTGAGATTTTTGAATTTGCACAACAATTAACCCATTTATCTACGCATCAATTAGCGCAATTATCATTGCCTGAATATTTAATTGCCGCGATTATGTTAGCCGGAAAATTACCGCCTACCGCCGCGCGAAAACGCCAATTAAAATATATTACCGCTGAATTAAGACAATTAAATCTCGCCGACATTCAAACGCATTATGCGCAATTAAAACAACAAACTGCGGATCAAATTCGGATTCAACATCAAGCAGAAAAATGGCGCGATTATTTAATAAATAATGGAAACGCTGAAAGTTTAACCGAATTATTCAATGAATATCCTGAAGCTGATCGACAAAAATTGCGTCAATTACAACGTCAAGCTAAAAAAGAAAAATTGGCTGCGCAATCTCCTAAATCTGCTCGATTATTATATCAAGCTTTAAAACAATTAATCGAATCCTCTTCAACCATAAATGCAGAAACTGATTCGGATTTAACTGATATAGAAAATAATTAACTTTTTTTCGTAATGGAGAAAAATCATGAAAAAATATTTTCAAGTCCTTTTAGGATTCGTTTTAAGTATAATGCCGCTAATCAATTGGGCTTATTCTGTTGATCAAGGGCGAATTTATACCGATAAAAAAGAATTAATTAAATTACGCGGAATTAATTGGTTTGGTTTTGAAACGAAAGATCATGTTGTACATGGATTATGGGCAAGACCTTGGCAATCCATGATTGGACAAATGAAAACGCTGGGATTTAATGCGGTACGTTTACCTGTTTGTCCAGAAACTTTACAAGGCGTTTCCGTTTCTTCGATTAATTATAGTTACAATCCCGATTTAATTGGCAAAAATAGTTTACAAATTTTGGATGTAATCATTAAAGAATTC
>JBEEJU010000200.1:0-6084 GCA_041169045.1 Pseudomonadota bacterium | reverse complement strand
AATTAGTTTCTTCAGAAGTTAAACCCTTAGTTGAATCGGCAATGAATGATAAATTGCAGAGTTTTTTATTAGAAAATCCGGCAATTGCCAAAATCATTATTAATAAAATTATAGATGCAGCTCGCGCAAGAGAAGCAGCGCGTAAAGCCAGAGAAATGACCCGTCGTAAAACCACATTAGATATTGCGGGTTTACCTGGGAAATTAGCCGATTGCCAAGAAAAAGACCCAGCCTTATCCGAAATTTTTATTGTTGAAGGAGATTCAGCTGGAGGCTCCGCTAAACAAGGTCGAGATCGCCGAACTCAAGCGATTTTACCGTTAAAAGGTAAAATTCTAAATGTCGAAAAAGCCCGTTTCGATAAAATGATTTCTTCTGAAGAAATTGGCACTTTAATTATCGCTTTAGGTTGCGGCATTGGCAAAGAAGAATATAACCCAGATAAATTACGTTATCATCGAATTATTATTATGACTGATGCAGATGTTGATGGTTCTCATATTCGTACTTTATTATTAACTTTTTTTTATCGGCAAATGCCAGAATTAATTGAGCGTGGTTATATTTATATTGCTCAACCGCCCTTATATAAAATCAAAAAAGGTAAACAAGAACATTATGTTAAGGATGATGCAGAATTAAATCAATACTTAATTCAATTAGCTTTGGATAAAGCACAATTAATTACGGATAATCATAGTCCAATTATTCAAGGTGCGGGTTTAGAAAAATTAGCGCATGAATTTATTGATATTATGAATATTATTCAAAAATTAGCTTCGCGTTATGATCAATTATTACTAGAACAATTAATCGAATTGCCGATTATTGATGTTAATATTCGACAAAATTCAGCACAATTACAGGACTGGATTAATCGTTTAACTGATCAATTACAACAAACTTCTCATTCAGCAGTATTTCAATTTGAATTAGATTATCATCATGCTGAAGATTTTATTATTTATGTTAATAAACGCTTGTATGGTAATCATCAAATTTTTCAAATCAATTCGCATTTTTTTACCAGCGTTGATTATCAAAAATTAGCGGTATATGCGTCTAAAATTCACGGATTATTTAGTGAACAAGCATATATTCGTTTAGGAGAACGTCAACAACCCGTTAAGCAATTTAAACAAGCTTTTGAATGGATGATTAAGGAAATTAAAAAGGGACAACAAATTCAACGTTATAAAGGATTGGGTGAAATGAATCCTGAACAATTATGGGAAACCACTTTAGATAGTCAAAATCGCCGTTTATTGCAAGTGACTATTGAAGATGTGATTGCCACTGATGAAATTTTTACCACTTTAATGGGCGATATTGTCGAGCCTAGGCGAGATTTTATTGTGAAAAATGCTTTAGATGTTAATCATTTGGATATTTAAATTATGCTCAGTTATCCGCACATTGATCCAGTCGCATTGGCTTTAGGTCCAGTGAAAGTCCATTGGTATGGCATTATGTATTTAATTGGTTTTGTCGGAGCTTGGATTTTAGGAAAATATCGTGCGCAAT
This sequence comes from Pseudomonadota bacterium, assembly GCA_041169045.1. Classification (GTDB taxonomy): domain Bacteria; phylum Pseudomonadota; class Gammaproteobacteria; order Methylococcales; family Methylomonadaceae; genus CAIQWF01. Next base: position 4,560 of record JBEEJU010000200.1, on the reverse strand, counting down.
TTGCTCATTCACCTATTTCTCCTGAAGCTGTTGAAGATTTAATTTATTACAGTGCATTTGGCGTTATTTTAGGCGGAAGAGTTGGTTATATATTGTTTTATCATTTCGATTTTTTATTACAACAACCGTTAATTCTATTCAAAATTTGGCAGGGAGGAATGTCATTTCATGGCGGGATGTTAGGCGTATTTATTGCGATGTATCTTTTTGGTAAAAAGCACCATTGTTCGATGTTACAATTAACTGATATTATCGCGCCTTTATGTCCAATTGGTTTAGGTGCGGGACGAATTGGTAATTTTATTAATTCCGAATTATGGGGGCGAATTACTGATGTTCCTTGGGGAATGGTATTTCCAAATGGCGGCGATTTACCGCGTCATCCCTCTCAGTTATATGAAGCTATTTTAGAGGGCGGTTTATTGTTTGCGATTTTATGGCTATATACGCAAAAACCCCGTCCAACAATGGCTCCTACTGGCCTTATTTTAATGCTTTATGGGGGTATTCGATTTTTCATAGAATTCTTCAGAATGCCGGATGCGCATTTAGGATATTTATGGCTAAATTGGGTGACTATGGGGCAAATTTTATCGTTACCAATGATTATTGTCGGTGCAATTTTATTTTATCGGGCTCATCGTTCTGAGTGGCTGAAATAATCATGGCTTATATTCATTTAAAAACCTTAGGTTGTCGATTAAATGAAGCTGAGTTGCAAACTTGGGCGCAACAATTTATCAATGCGGGTCATTTATTAACTAATGATATTCAACAAGCCCAAGTTGTGGTTTTAAATTCTTGTGCGGTGACTCAAGAAGCTGTGCGTAAATCTAAATATCATTTACGTCAAATTCATCATCAAAATCCCCAAGCCCATTTAGTGGTTAGCGGTTGTTATGCGACTTTAAATACTGAAGAGGCGGCACAATTATTAGGGGTGGATTTAGTGATTTCTAATTCGGAAAAAAATGAATTAGTTAATAAAACATTATCAGAATTAAATTTAAAAATTCAGCCTACATTTGCTATTGAACCTGAGGCTCAAGCATTATTTAGTCGAGGACGACAACGCGCTTTTATTAAAGTGCAAGATGGTTGTCGTTATCGTTGTACTTTTTGTATTGTTACGATTGCAAGAGGTGAAGAAAATAGCCGTTCCATTTCCGATATTGTTACAGAAATTCATTTATTACAACAACAAGGTATTCAAGAGGTGGTATTAACTGGAGTACATTTAGGTGGTTATGGTAGCGATTTAAATACGGATTTAACGACGTTAATTCGCGCTATTCTAAATGATACCGATATTCCACGATTACGTTTAGGTTCTTTAGAGCCTTGGGAATTATCAGAAGATTTTTTTGATTTATTTAAAAATTCCCGAATAATGCCGCATTTGCATTTACCGTTACAAAGTGGTTGTGATTCGGTATTAAAACGAATGGCTAGACGTTGTAAAACCGCTGATTTTGCACAATTAGTTGCTCAAGCTCGACAATCGATTCCGGATGTCAATATTACCAGCGATATTATTGTCGGTTTTCCCGCAGAAACGGAATTAGAATGGCAACACAGTTTAGCTTTTATTCAACAAATAACTTTTGGCGATTTACATATTTTTAATTATTCACCGCGTATCGGTACAAAAGCTGCGACTTTAGCCAATCCGGTTTCCACTATTATTAAAAAACAACGTTGTCAACAATTACAAGAATTAGCCCAATCTATGCGTGAAACTTTTATGCAACAGCATTTAAATAAAAGCGTTCCAGTTTTATGGGAAAATCAACAGGAAATAAATGGAAAGTCTTTTTTATTAGGATATACGCCAAATTATTTACGGATTGCTCTGCCTATAAATACGCATTCGATTATTAACACTAATCAAATTACGATGGTTAAATTAAAGCAAATTGATTCAGACTATTTATTTGCCGAAAACGTGTAAATAACCCTGAGATCAAGTCTATTTAATTGTTGAAATGACCTTTTTATGCCAAGTTTAATTAATTGCGACAGGATTAATTTTGAAATTAACATTAAAGTTTGACCAATCTCATTTTTAAAAATATAATACAAAGTTCACTTATTAAATATTTGTAATGCTTGAGGGAGCTGAAGCGAATGTATGCGGTCATTCAAACAGGTGGTAAACAGTATCGAGTGCAAAACGGTACGACCTTAAAAATCGAAAAATTAGAGCTTAATGCAGGCGACAGCATCGAATTCGATAAAGTATTGATGATTCAAGCAGATGATGCTACGAAAATTGGTCAACCTTATGTCGAAGGGAGCAAGGTCACAGCGACCGTGTTATCCCAAGGAAGACATCCTAAAATCAGAATTATTAAATTCAGACGACGTAAACACCATATGAAACGTATGGGACATCGTCAGTATTATACCGAAATTCAAATTACCGGCATCTCTGCATAATCTTACTTTATACGAGGTATTAAACATGGCCCATAAAAAAGCGGGCGGCAGTAGTCGCAACGGACGTGATTCACATTCAAAACGCTTAGGTGTAAAACGTTATGGTGGTCAATTGGTAACCGCTGGCAGTATTTTGGTACGTCAGCGTGGCACTCAATTCCATCCGGGAGACAATGTAGGGTGTGGCAAAGACCATACTTTATTTGCTACCATTGATGGCAAAGTGGTTTTTCAAATTAAAGGCGCGCTCAAACGTCGTTATGTTAGCGTCGTTGCCGCCTGAGCCATTTGATTTTATTGATTGATTATCAAGCCTCGTTTAACGAGGCTTTTTTATTTTTACGGATAATTAAATATTGAATTCAAATTCTTAATTTCAAGTAATAGTTATTCCAATTTTCGAGAAAATCATTATGTTTGAAACCGCCGAATTAGGTCACGCAATTAGCAAAACCGATTACAATCAACAAATTCCTTTATTACGCACTGAATTATTAACCGTTCAACAACAATTAAAAAATTGCGATTTTCCAGTCATTATTTTAATTTCAGGAGTAGATGGTGGAGGAAAAGGCGAAGTCATTAATTTATTAAATGAATGGATGGATCCGCGTTATATTCGGACTTTTGCTTTTTCTGCACCTAGTGATGAAGAAAAAGAACGTCCACAATTTTGGCGATTTTGGCGAACTTTACCACCTAAAGGTTTAATTGGAATTAATGTTGGATCATGGTATAGCGAACCGTTATCGCAACGGGTTTATGGTTTAATTAATGATCATCAATTACAAATTGAATTAATGCACATTCGCCAATTGGAACAATTATTAATTGATGAGGGTGGATTAATTATTAAATGTTGGTTACATTTAAAAAAAGATCAACAAAAAAAACGTTTAAAAGCGTTAGAAAAAAATCCGAAAACCGCGTGGCAAATTACTGATCGGGATCGCAGACATTTAAAAATGTATGATGATTTTTTAGCAGTTGCAGAACGCGTTTTAACCGATACCAGCACCGCCGAATCCCCTTGGTTAATTGTCGAAGGATCAGATAGACGTTATAGCAGTTTAACCGTAGGTTATTATGTACTGAATCGGATTCAACAACAGATTCAGAATCGTCAATTAATTAAAAAAATTCCCTTAAAGATTCATCATTCATTACCGATTTCTCAACAAAATTTATTAGATTCTTTAGATTTATCTTTAACAATCGATAAAAAAAGTTATTCGCAACAATTAGCTTTTTACCAAGGAAAATTAAATCAATTAGCCCGAGAAACTCATCAAAAACATCGATCAATTATTTTGGTTTTTGAAGGTTGGGATGCGGCTGGAAAAGGCGGGGCAATTCGTCGAATTACTCATGCCGTTGACGCGCGGAATTATCAAATTATTCCCATTGCAGCCCCTACTGATGAAGAGCGTCAGCATCATTATTTATGGCGATTTTGGCGACATATTCCCCGCGCCGGATGGCTAACGATTTATGATCGAAGTTGGTATGGACGGGTATTAGTTGAAAGAGTCGAAGGCTTTGCGACCGAAACGGAATGGCAACGGAGTTATTCCGAAATTGTGAATTTTGAAGAAGCATTAACTGCGCATGGAATTTTAGTTTTAAAATTTTGGTTGCATATTGATAAAGATGAACAATTACGTCGCTTTAAACAACGGGAATTAATTGCTTATAAACAATATAAAATTACCGAAGAAGATTATCGTAATCGTGAAAAATGGGATGAATATCAAATTGCCGTTAATGAAATGGTAACTCGCACTAGCACTCAAACCTCGCCTTGGATATTAGTTGAGGCTAACGATAAAAAATATGCACGAATTAAAATTTTAAAATTATTTTGTGAATATTTAGAAAAGAATTTGAAAAAAGAAAATTCCATCATTTAATTTTAAGGAGATAATTCATGGCGTTACCCGATTTAATCGCTACAATAACTCCTCAATTAACAATAGTTGATTTTGGAGAATATTTTACTTTTAAATCTTTTCTTAAAAATATTGGCGATATTTCAGCAACTTCTAATGAATGGTTGACTGTTAGCTTTTATGTGGATGATCGTAATTATGGTGGAATGGTTTATACCAATGATGGAATCTA
>JBEEJU010000199.1:0-4002 GCA_041169045.1 Pseudomonadota bacterium | reverse complement strand
GCGCAGTTAAATAATGATCTTAATTAGGATTTTTTCATGAAATTGAAATCTATTTTACTAGGATGTTTATTTTTCTGCGCATTAGCTTATGCACAAGAAAATAATAAAATTGATTTACCGGAATTAGAAGATTCTTCTGGAGCCTTAATTTCTCCAGCACAAGACAAAGAACTCGGTGCTGCTTTTTTTAGGGAATTACATGCGCAATTAACTATTAATGAAGATATAGAAATTCAAGAATATATCCAAACTTTAGGACATCAATTAGTTAACAATAGCGATAATCCGAATCATCCTTTTAATTTTTTTGTGGTGATGGATAATACCATTAATGCTTTCGCTGGCCCCGGCGGATATATCGGAATTAATTCCGGTTTATTTTTAACTACTGAAGCAGAAAGTGAATTAACTTCAGTGATGGCACATGAAATTGCGCATATCACTCAACGCCATTTATATCGCGCTTTTGAAGCCGCTAGACAATTGTCTATTCCTACCGCCGCTGCTACTTTAGCCGCGATTTTATTAGGTGTTGCCAATCCCGCAATCGGACAAGCAGCAATTATGGCGGTTCAAGCCGGCAACGCGCAATCGCAAATTAATTTTACCCGTGATAATGAACAAGAAGCCGATCGAATTGGAATGCAAACTTTGGTAGCGGCTCATTATGATCCGCGCAGTATGCCGACTTTTTTTGAACGATTACAACAAGCTACGCGATTTTATGGACAATCTACGCCCGAATTTTTACGCACTCATCCCGTGACTGAATCTCGAATTGCCGACACTCGTGGACGCTCTGAACAATATCCTTATCGTCAATATCCCGATTCTCAAACGTATTTATTAATTAAAGCGAAATTACGCGTATTAACAGAAAAAAATCCACAACAAAATTTACAATATTTTCGTACTTATAGTCATCAAGGAACAAAAGAACAACGACAAATTGCGCATTATGGAATGGCATTAAGTTATTTAAAATTACAACAATGGAATTTAGCCGAACAAGAATTACGATATTTAATTAAACAAGATCGACAACAGCCGCATTATTGGAATGGATTAGCGCGTGTTGCGGTAGAAAGTAAACATTATTCTCAAGGATTGGCTATTTATCAACAAGCACTCACTTTATTTCCTAATAATCGCAGTTTAAAAATCGATTATATTCAAAGTTTATTAAAAGCAGGCGAAGCGCAATTAGCCTATGAATTATTACAAAGTTTACCCACTGATTTACAACAACAACCATTATATTTTGAATTATTATCGCAAACATATGCCGATTTAAAACAAATGGCGCAATCCCATCGTTGTGTTGCAGAATATTATTATCAAATTGGACAAATTCAAACCGCGATTTTGCAAATGCGTTTAGCTTTAAAAGAACGCCCTTTAGATTTTTATTTACGCGCTATTCTTGAAGAACGTTTGCGAATTTTTATTGAAGAAAATAATGAACGACGTAAAGAAAGTTAAAAAGAGAATCGCAATCTTTGAATCAATGTATAATCATTATGCGTCATAGTTTGCCTATGTAGTGACTTTTTTATCAATGGCTAGATTTAAATAATTAATTGTATTTATTATATTTTTTGGTAAGTTTTTCAGAAATGTCGCAAAAAAATATTGTTTTACTAGACAAAATGAATATTTAGCTTTAAACTGAACCTAAGCTTAATGGAATAAGCAAAGGTTTAACGACTGGGTAAGAGGAATACACCAGCCTTTAAGGCACAATAATAATAAAGACACACAACTTCTGTTCGTATTTAAGAAGTAAACTGAGAAAGCGACATAATAATAACTATTCATCGCAAAACCCGCCTTGGTGCGGGTTTTTTATTGGCATAATCTTTTTAATGCTAGTTGAATCTCATTTTATAAACCTTTTTTAAAATACCCAGATAGTTTATGAGCATCATTTCTTTATTTAAAGCTTTTTCTTCTACGGTATTTTCTTCATTATATCGCCTCAAAGCTGCCTTTTTTACCACCACCCTCATTCGGATTAGACAGCAACAATTACAATATCGCTGCTATCATCAAACCGAATGGCAATCTTTAACGTCATTTGATCAATTATATTTAAATCGCTTTTCAACGGTTATTTTATTATTACCGACTATTGATTGCAGTTTTCAACAACGTTATTTTCCGCAGCATTTATTATCTGAAGCAGAATTAGCCGAAGCCGTTCATTTGGATATTGCTCAATGGTCGCCTTGGACAGAAGCGGTTGATTATTTTTTTAATTACCAATTAATTAAACAAAATTGGCAAGTTGATATTTGGGTATGGCCAAGATCAATGGCGCATTATTGGCGACAACAATTACCGTATTGTACGCATATTTTGCCGGAAATCGTTTGGTATTCTGGGCAATTGAAAACTGCTGATAGTTTATTAATTCATCGAGAAAATCAGCATTATTATTATGCTTTAGTGAATCCTAGAGGTTATATTTCTCAATTATTTTGGATAACGCATTCACAACAAATTCAACGCTATTGGCATAGTTGGGGATTGCCTAAAATTAGCCACTTTTGGTTAACTGAAAATATTGAAAATGATTGGTATCCTAATCAATTACCACAGCCACAATTATTCTCAATGACCGGCAAAATTCAGCCTCATTGGTTAAAATTAACTCGATTATCTGACAGTCCGGAATGGACAAATCCTTGGAATTATCAACGCAGTTGGTTATTGATTATTGCGGCATTTATTTTATGGATGATTGCTGATACTTTTGTATTATCTTCTCAGTTAGAGACGATTCAATCTCAATTGCAATATACGCGAAAAATAGCTAATCACGCTTTACAATTACGGCAACAAGTGCAGCAGCAACATTCTATTTTACATCAATTGCAAACCGTGCGTTATCAACAACAATTGCCCTTGTATTTAATTGCGATATTATCGCAACGTATTCCGGAAAATATTTGGATAACCCATTTACAATTACAACAAGATCAATTGGATTTAAATGGACAAGGAAAACAGGTATTACGTTTATTAGCTTTATTGGAACAAATTTCTGGAGTTCGTCAGGTTTTATTATTAAATGATATTCGTCCCGATCCACAAACTGGTGAAGAATTATTCCAAATTAGGCTGATTTTGAATCATTCAATTGAAAAAAAATAATCGATTTAATAAAAAATATTTTTCGTGAAATGATTTTAAAATTCAATTAATCGGATAATTTCAGTTAAAATAAGCCAATTTCTCTCTGCTTATTATCTCTTTATCATGTCAAATTCAATGAATAAGCCTACTGATAGCCAGCAAGTAGTCCTAGATTTATTGCTGAAACATAAATTGGTTGAAGAGTTGGTTGATAAACAAGATATGCCACGTCATGAATTGGTACAGTCTTTAGTGCGAAAACAAAATTTGGCACGATTACAACAAATTCTCAATCATTTACCGCCCACAGAGGTGGCGAGAATTTTGGGAGAATTATCGCCGGCTGATCAATTATTTGTTTGGGATCAATTAAATGATGAACGCAAAGAACCGATTTTATTGGAGGCACCTATTTCGGTATTACAAATTTTAGGACAGCGGGATTATAAAACCGAAAATTCACGAGTTAAAGCGTTTGATTTATATGAAGGTCGATTACGCGAAATGGTGTTTAATAGTCGTGAAGATTTATTAAATGCGAAACCGATTTGGATTGATTTAGTCGCGCCCACTTTTGAAGATCGTATTTGGGTAGGTGATATTTTTGGGATTGAATTTCCCGATCCCGATAAATTAAGTGATTTAGAATCCAGTGCTAGATTTTATGTTGAAGAAAATGGCGAAGTACATTTACATTCTGATTTTTTATTAGATAAAGATGATGTTTCACGAAATGTAGCAGTGGCTTTTATTTTATATCAAGATATTTTATTTTCGATTCGTAAAGAAGAATTACCGGTATTTCGTTTACAACGATTACGTGCATTAACTCAACCGAATTATGTTGCTGATGCCAAAGATGTA
>JBEEJU010000198.1:0-2942 GCA_041169045.1 Pseudomonadota bacterium | reverse complement strand
ATCTTTTTCCCATCGAGATTTTTGAATTGGATTAGTTGATAAAATATGTTGTGCTTCGGCAATTCGATAATGATTTGCACTAATACTAATCGCATTTGCAGCAACAATACTAGGCATCCAATTTTCGCCAATTTCTACCGATTCTTTATTAATATCGGTCATTAAAATATTTACTAAAAATGAAAAGGTCATAAATAAACCGACCAATCCCCAGAAAGCAAACCGTAATTTTAATTTGATACTTAATACTTTAGGAAAAAATTGAATTTTGGCTTTTTTATTAATATTAATTTTTTTTGGCAATGGAGGAGTCGCCCATAAATCCAAAATTTGTGCAGAATTTACTAACAACATTAGAAAAATTAAGCCACCATCTACAATAGCAATTTTAATTTGTTTATAAGTGGCTTCAATTTTTTCCGTTGTTTCTTCTGAAGCTTGTTCATTTAAATCAGATAATTCGGTTAGACTATTGGAAAAATCATCGAATAAAACCCCCCCTTGTTTTAATAAGGCAGTGGCTTTCTCTTTTTGTTGGTTATGCGATAAGGCAATAATTTCGCGGCTATTAGCCAAATATTCTTTATAAGCAATAGTGAATTGATTATAAATATTACGTTCTCGATTTGAGCTGATTAAACGTTCATATTGTTTAAAATCTTTTTGTAAACGCACAGAAACATCTTTCATGTCTTTTTCACGCAATTGCATATCCATTTCGTTAGACATTAAAATGTGCATCGCTTGCGCACGGCGATAATTACCGACATCTCCACTGATTTTATTGATGACGATAATACTAGGTAGCCAATTTCTGGTTAATTGCGTCGCTTGTTGATTGAGTGCTGCCATTTTTGTGGAAACAATCCAACTGAAAGAGCCATTTAGAATCACTAATATTAAAAAAACAAAAGGTACTCGAATTTTAGTCCATAAACATGGAACTATATTGACATTAGCTCGTTTTAGAATCATAACGGCTAAAAAAGCTAAGACAAAAGTCACCGCTAACATAATTAAACTACTGACCATAATCAGCCATTTTGCGCGAGTGAAAACAACATCTCCAGTAGCAGAGGTTTGTTTCGCTCCTTCATTATTTAAATCAATTAAATCGGTTAAATAATGATTAACGTTATTGATTAAATCTCGGGTTTTCTTTAAATGTGAACCAGCTTTTTCAGTTTCATTATTTTGTGATAAAGCTAATAATTGTTTACTCAAAACCCGATAATCATCATAATGCGTGGAAAATTTTTGATATAATTTTTTTTCTTTTTCCGAAGAAATAACGGGTTCATATTTATTACGCCAATTGGTAATATTATTACTAATACGTTGTTGTTCATCTTCTAATTCATTTTTTTCATTCGTAGTTGCACTTAAAACATGTAATACTTCTGAAACACGATAATCAATTACGCTGGTATTAATTTCATTTAGCGCGACAATACTCGGTAGCCAATTGATTTTAATTTCAGTGGGAGCTTGTTTTTGTAAATAACCTTGAGTTAATAAAAATAAATCAAATAAGATAAAAAAAATAGCGTAAAAAAAGAATAACCAATAAAGTTTACTTTTAGTATCGTTAGGATGTTGAGAACCGGATTTCATGGCAAATTTTAATTGTCAATAAAAAGAAAAATGAAACAAAAACAGAGCTAATTTGTTTAAGAAACTGTTTTGAGAATCGTGGGATCAAACCAGCCTTCAATAGCCGCCGCCAATTTTTTTTTAATTGACCAAGACAGTTGTTGAAAACGGGGCGGCGGTAATACTCTTAATATCCATTGTTCAGTCTCTGGTTCATAAATTGCCGCATCAAAAAAGGCTCGAATAGGTGGCGGCAAATGAGTCAAAGTTTGCCACTGTTGATGAACCAATGGAGGTTGTAATAAAGCGCGTTCTACGCCTAAAATTAAATATTGATTCGGCGCAAGGGTAATCAGAATACCATAATTAACCTGGATGATTTGGGCATTCGGCAGTAATTTTTCGGGAATGAGATAGGCAATTCGGCTTTGACTATCACTTGGTTTTTGCAAACGATGCGGATGCAATTCAAACTGGTTCAGTACATCCAAGGTACGTCCGGCTAAAGTCAGCGGCAAAACATAACTATAACGACCACAATAAATTTTCAAACCTTCAGCGGTTAATAGACTTTGACCAGATGACAAAGAAGGCGTAACTGCAAAATCAGTTGGGTTGATAGTTTGTTGTGTGAAATTGGTTTTAATTAATTGATTAGGTTCAATAATTTTACGAATATCACCAGTAGCGGTGACATACCATAATTCTTGTTCACGACCCGAGATAATTGTTGGGTGTAATATGGTTTCTAGTCCTAATACTTGTTCAACCATTAATACCCATCGGTTTTGTGGAGAGTGAATAATTAGACCAATAGGAGCTTGAGAACTATCAGACGCTTCTGTAAAACGCTGCAAACTGTATCCGGGTAACAATACTTCCTTTAAGTAAATTAATAAATCGGGTTGTAATCCTTGATAATCCAAACGACGATATTGTTTAATTTCTTCAATATATTCAATGGATTGAGTGAGTAACCCTAAAATTTGCTGACCGCTGCGCACCAATAATACAGACAAATTAGGTTTAATTGAGGTAGAAGATGCAGGTAATAAATTTTCCGTCGTTGGCGATTGAGAGGGATGATTTAGCCAACTCATTTGTTGATAAAGTTCAGCTAATAGACTGTTTTCGGCGGATAAATGATCAGAATGAGTATGACTAAAATCCAAAACTTCATCGACTTGTAAAGCTAATTCCGCAGTGGCTAAACGGATAATCAGACGTTTTTTATTAGGTTTTACATCAGGAGAATGCGTTAAATCGAGTTGAACCAAGGGTTGACCATTAAAATAAGTTAACCCTTGAAGCGGAGGTTCAATCAATAAAACTGGAGTAACCGGCTGAGG
>JBEEJU010000197.1:0-4176 GCA_041169045.1 Pseudomonadota bacterium | reverse complement strand
ATCAAATTCCGGGTTCGATTTGGGAATTGGGAAAAACATTAGCTAGTCACGCATTAAAAAATAAAAAGGCTTAATTTATGAATGTTGAATTATTATCTCCCGCTGGAACTTTAAAAAATATGCGTTATGCTTTTGCCTACGGAGCAGATGCAGTTTATGCCGGTCAACCTCGATATAGTTTACGCGTGCGTAATAATGATTTTTTAATGGATAATTTAGCCATTGGAATTCAGGAAGCGCGTCAATTACAAAAAAAATTCTATTTGGCGACCAATGTTATTCCGCATAATGCTAAAGTCAAAACATTTTTAAAAGATATTGCGCCGATTATTGCGTTAAAACCTGATGCTTTAATTATGGCTGATGCGGGATTAATTTTATTAATTCGTGAACATTATCCCGAAATGCCTATTCATTTATCAGTGCAAGCGAATACGGTAAATTATGCAGCGGTTAAATTTTGGCAACAGATTGGCATTGAACGCGTTATTTTATCGCGAGAGCTTTCTTTAGAGGAAATTGCCGAGATTCGCCAATATTGTCCAGATATGGAATTAGAAGTATTTGTTCATGGTGCATTATGTATTGCTTATTCAGGGCGTTGCTTATTATCGGGTTATTTTAATCATCGTGATCCTAATCAAGGAACTTGTACCAATTCTTGTCGTTGGAAATACGATACTTTACCGGCGCAAGAAAACGCGGAAGGGGATTGGTTATTACCGAATAAAGACAATACGTTTTCATTAAATGCTTTAAATAATGCCAGTTGTGGTGGAGCGCAACGCCATCCTTTAGCTGACCAAATTTATTTCTTAGAAGAAGAGAATCGTAAAGGTGAATTATTACCGGTAATGGAAGATGAAAATGGCACTTATATTATGAATTCAAAAGATTTACGCGCCATTGAGCATATTGAAAAATTAGTGAAAATGGGGGTGAATAGTTTAAAAATTGAAGGACGTACCAAATCCCATTATTATGTTGCTAGAACTGCGCAAACTTATAGACAAGCAATTAATGATGCAATTGCTGGTCGTGCTTTTAATCCACAACTGATTGGGATTTTAGAAAATTTAGCCAATCGAGGTTATACCGATGGTTTTTATCAACGTCATCATACCCATCAATATCAAAATTATTTAACCGGTTATTCCAAAAGTCATCAACAACAATTTTGTGGTGAGATTATGGATTATGATTCAGAAACGCAATTAGCGACTATTGAAGTTAAAAATAAATTTAAAGTCGGAGATAAATTGGAAATGATTTTACCTGAAGGCAATCAAGATATTGAAATTAATTCCATGTATAATTTATATGGCGATAATATTGAAGAAGCCCCAGGCAGTGGACATATTGTAAAAATTCCATTACCTTTGATTAATCCTGATAAAGGTTTATTAGCACGGTATTTTTAAAAATAATTATAAAATATTATTATGGATAAATTAACGATTAAAGGTGCGCGTACGCATAATTTAAAAAATATTGATTTAACCTTACCGCGAAATCAATTAATCGTTATTACCGGTTTATCGGGTTCAGGTAAATCCTCTTTAGCTTTCGATACTTTATACGCCGAAGGTCAGCGTCGTTATGTAGAATCTTTATCCGCATATGCGCGGCAATTTCTTTCAATGATGGAAAAACCTGAGGTTGATCATATCGAAGGTTTATCGCCGGCAATTTCAATTGAACAAAAATCCACTTCACATAATCCACGTTCTACAGTAGGCACAATTACCGAAATTTATGATTATTTGCGTTTATTATATGCGCGAGTGGGCGAACCTTATTGTCCTGAACATCAATTAAGTTTAAAAGCGCAAACCATTAGTCAAATGGTTGATATTTTATTAGCGCAACCTTTAGAACAACGATGGATGTTATTAGCCCCGGTTATTAATCAACGTAAAGGTGAACATTTACAATTATTAGCCCAATTAAAAGCACAGGGATTTATTCGCGCACGAATTAATGGCGATATTGTAGAATTAGATCAATCGATTGAATTAGATTTACATAAAAAACATACCATTGAAGTTGTGATTGATCGCTTTAAAATTCGCTCGGAATTAGCTTTGCGATTAGCAGAATCTTTAGCGACTGCATTACGAATTGCAGACGGAATTGCGATTGCTGAATCTTTAGATCAACCAAGTCAATCCTTTATTTTTTCTGAAAAATATGCTTGTGTAAAATGCGGTTACAGTATAGCGGAATTAGAACCCAGATTATTTTCATTTAATAATCCTAAAGGTGCTTGTCCTGAATGCGATGGATTAGGTGTGAAATCTTTTTTTGATCCTCAATTAATTGTGACTCATCCGGATAAAAGTGTTGCTAATGGCGCGATTTCCGGATGGGATAAACGCAGTTATTATTCCTATTTCTTATTACAAGAAGTAGCAGAACATTGTCGGTTTGATTTAAATACGCCATTTCAAAAATTAACCCCAGCAATTCAACATTTATTGTTATATGGTAGTGAAAGTCTTTTACAACATCAAGCCCTAAAATTTTCACCTAAATCGGTATTAAAAACCTATTCCTTTGACGGAATTATCCCGATTATGCAACGGCGTTATCGAGAAACTGATTCTGAAACTACCCGCGATGAATTAGCGCATTATTTAATTCAACAACCTTGTCCCGGTTGTCAAGGAACTCGGTTAAATATTGCTGCTAGACATGTGTTTATTCAACAACGATCATTAGCTGAAATTAGTGCTTTATCTATTCAACAAGCTTTAACTTTTTTTCAACAATTACAATTAGAGGGTCATCGTGGTGAAATTGCCGATAAAATTAATCGTGAAATTCAAGCTCGATTGGCTTTTTTAGTGAATGTTGGTTTAGCGTATTTATCGTTAAATCGCAGTGCAGAAACTTTATCCGGTGGCGAAGCGCAACGAATTCGTCTCGCTAGTCAAATTGGAGCAGGTTTAGTCGGTGTGATGTACGTGTTGGATGAACCGTCGATTGGTTTACATCAGCGCGATAACCAGCGGTTGTTAGATACCTTATTTCATTTGCGTGATTTAGGCAATACGGTGATTGTGGTTGAACATGATGAGGACGCGATTCGTGCGGCGGATTATGTGGTGGATATGGGAGTTGGGGCGGGTGTTCATGGTGGAGAGGTTGTGGCTCAAGGGCAGCCGGAGAGTGTGAGTCAACATCCAACTTCGTTGACTGGGCAATATTTGTCTGGAAGATTAAATATTGATATTCCTTCAAAATTAACCGCTTACGATCCACAGCGGCAAATTTCGATTCGCGGTGCAAGTGGACATAATTTAAAACACGTCGAAGTTCATTTTCCGATTGGTTTATTGACTTGCGTCACTGGCGTGTCTGGATCGGGAAAATCCACTTTAGTCAATGACACTTTATATTTAGCTACGGCGAAAATCCTCAATCAAGCGACTGTGCAACCACAATCTTATCAATCGATTTCAGGATTAGAATTATTAGACAAAGTTATCGATATTGATCAAAGTCCAATCGGACGTACTCCAAGATCAAATCCAGCAACCTACACCGGTATTTTTACCCAGATTCGAGAATTGTTCGCTGCTACGCCGGAAGCTCGATCTAGAGGTTATGCGGTGGGACGTTTTAGTTTTAATGTCAAAGGTGGACGTTGCGAAGCCTGCGCGGGTGATGGCGTTATCAAAGTAGAAATGCACTTTTTAGCCGATATTTTTGTCACTTGTGAAATGTGCCAAGGGCAACGATATAATCGTGAAACTTTGGATATTCGATATAAAGGTAAAAATATTCATCAAGTATTAGCGATGACGATTGAACAAGCCAAAGATTTTTTTCAAGCAATTCCGGCTTTAACTAAAAAATTGCAAACTTTAATTGAGGTCGGTTTAAGCTATTTGACGTTGGGACAAAATGCCGTCACTTTGTCCGGCGGCGAAGCGCAGCGCGTTAAATTGGCTAAAGAACTTTCTAAACGGGATACCGGTAAAACTTTATACATTTTGGATGAGCCGACTACCGGCTTACATTTTCATGATATTAAACAATTACTTGTGGTCTTACATCGTTTACGCGATCATGGAAATACAATTATTGTTATCGAACATCATTTAGATGTGATTAAAACGGCGGATTGGATCATTGACTTGGGTCCCGAAGGCGGTGACGCTGGAGGTAAAA
>JBEEJU010000196.1:0-3930 GCA_041169045.1 Pseudomonadota bacterium | reverse complement strand
CGATACGAAAAATCCTGCGCCATTAATACCATCGCTTCATAACAAGCTGAATCTCCATGTGGATGATATTTTCCTAACACATCGCCTACTGTTCTTGCAGATTTTTTATAGGAATGACCGGCAGATAAACCCAATTCCGACATCGCATAAATAATTCGCCTTTGCACCGGTTTTAATCCATCAGCAATATGTGGTAATGCCCGATCCAATATGACATACATGGAATAATCTAAATACGCTTTTTCGGCAAAACTTTTTAAAGATTGTTGTTCAAAATTATCAGCAAATCCCATTTTATTTATTCTCCCTGATTACATGGATTCAAATCTAACCCATTGAATTGTTTTATGATCTGATTGGATAATTTCAATCGGATAATCATATAAAAACAATTTAGTGCCTTTTTTAGGAATCATCTCTATCTTTTCAATAATTAATCCATTTAATGTCTTAGGCCCATTAATAGGTAAATTCCAATGTGTAATTCGATTTAATTCTCGAACCGTAATTTTGGCATTCACTAAATAACTCCCATCTGTTTGTTTTTGCACATCCAATTCTTCGGTAATTAATTCTCCTACAATTTCTTGTAATAAATCTTCTAAAGTGATCAATCCTTGTACATCGCCATATTCATCAACGACTAAACCAATACGCAATTTTTGACTTTTAAAACTTTGCATTTGTTTATGTAATGAAGTGCTAATTGGAATAAATATCGGTTTAATTAGGTGATCGGTAATTTTTTGTTTATCAAAATCAGGATGATTTAATTGTGACAAAATAATGCGTAAATGTAAAAAGCCAATCACTCGTTCAATGCTTTTTTTATAAACTGGTAAACGTGTATGAGGACTTTGTTGAATTTGTTGAATAATTAATTCAATTGGGTCTTCTAAATCAATTCCCACAATTTCATTACGCGGAGTCATGACATCTTCAACCGTTGCCGATTCTAAATCTAAAATACTGACCAGCATTTTTTGATAACGTTTGGGCATTAAATGATCGGATTCGGCTAAAATACTACGCAATTCTTCTTTATTTAAAATGGAATGATGAGAATGTCCAATTTGAATCCCAAATAAATATAATAATAAATTAGAACATAAGTTCACACTCCAAACAATAGGATAAACAATTTTTAATAAAATGGTATAAATCCAAGCCGAAGGGAAAGCTAAAATTTCGGGTTTAACGGCGGCAAAAGTTTTAGGGGTAACCTCGGCAAAAATTAACATAATTAAAGTTAAAATTATCGCCGCAATTGGAATTGCCTCATCACCGGCTAAACGAATCGCAATTACTGTCGCTAAAGAAGAAGCTAAAGTATTAGCAAAACAATTACCTAATAAAATTAAACTAATTAATCGATCTGGACGTTGTAATAATTTCGCGGCTTTAATCGCCCCTAAATGTTTTTGCTTGACTAAATGTTGTAATCGATAGCGATTTAAACTCATTAATGCGGTTTCAGAACCGGCAAAAAAACCCGAAATAATTAATAACAGAACTAATGCTGTAAATAAAAGACTAAGCGCAATATCGTTCAAGAAAATATCTACCGTAATTCAAAAAACAACATACTCGCTAGACTGAATTCATTTGTCAAGCATCGATTTAGTAAAATGTGCTAATCAGCTCTGTTATAATTGACAATTAACTTTGCTTTAAATGGAGAACAACATGAAAATGAATCTGAATTATGCTTTGATTTTACTTCTCAGTTTAACTGTATCACCATTCGTGAGTGCTGAATCGGTGATTCCGGATACTGAAGCTGACAGTTACGCTGAACAAGTTAGCGATCAAGCGGTGCATGGTCTGACCAATATCGGTAGTGCCGTGTTAGAAATTCCCAAAAGCATGGTGAACGCGACTAATGAAAGCAATGTTGCTTTAGGGGTAATCGGAGGTTTAACCAAAGGCATTTTGCATACTGCCGGACGATTTGCCTCTGGCGTAGTCGAATTAGTCACCGCCCCCATTTTAACCAAACCGATTGCTCAACCGGCTAAAATTTGGGAAGATTTCGATACGGAAACCACATATGGTCCGGCATTTCGCTTAGAACGTGAAAATGCAGAGGCAAATGATAACAAAAATGCTACTGGTAATAATGGTAAATAAATTAACGGCTTTATTCTAAATCAAAAGCCTGAATTTTACGGGTTAATGTATTTCTGCCATAACCTAATAACAGGGCGGCTTCATAACGCTTACCTCCGGTATGATTTAAAGCCGCCTGTACTAATAAAGTTTCGACTTTATTAATCGTATCTTTTGCAATATTTGCCACGCCCGCTTTTAATTGTTGATTAATCGATTCTGTTAATAAACTCTGCCAATCGGTTTGAGATTTATTAACAGAAATTAAAGACGTTTTATCTTGTGTCGATTGCATCATTTCTGGTGGTAAATCGGTTAAATAAATTTCATTACCACTTGCCATAACGGTTAACCATCGACAAATATTTTCTAATTGTCTTACATTTCCGGGCCAAGCTAAAGTCATTAAAAAAGCTTCGGTTTCTGGGCGTAAAGTTTTGGCTTCAGTTTGTAATTCAATTGCCGCTTGAGTTAAAAAATAACGCATTAATAAAATAATATCTTGCCCGCGTTCGCGTAAAGGAGGAATGTGAATCCGAATCACATTTAAACGATGAAACAAATCTTCCCTAAATCGCCCTTCAGCCACTAATAATTCTAAATTTTGATGCGTGGCGGCAATAATTCTAACATCGACTTTAATCGAAGTCGTTGCGCCAATGGGATAATATTCTCCATCGGCTAATACTCGTAATAAACGAGTTTGTAATTCTGCGGGCATATCGCCAATTTCATCCAAAAATAAAGTTCCTTTATCGGCTTGTTCAAATCGTCCTGCTCGACGAGATTGCGCTCCAGTAAACGCGCCTTTTTCGTGTCCAAATAATTCCGATTCCATTAAATCTTTGGGAATTGCCGCCATATTTAATGCGATAAAAGGTTTATTTACTCTAGGACTATGACGATGTAATGCTTTAGCCACTAATTCTTTACCCGTTCCAGAATCGCCATTAATTAAAACGGTAATATGCGATCTAGCCAATCTACCAATTGCTCGAAATACTTCTTGCATTGCTGACGAGGCACCAATAATTTCTGGGGTAACGGTTAATTCGGAATGAGGATCAAATTTTTGTTGATTGCGTTGTTGTTTACTATGGCTACAAGCGCGTTGAATAATATCGACCATTTCTTTTAAATCAAACGGTTTAGCCAAATATTCAAAAGCTCCGCCATGAAAAGCCGCTACTGCACTTTCTAAATCGGAATGCGCTGTCATTACAATAATCGGCAAATTAGGATATTGTTTACGAATTCGAGCTAATAATTCCAAACCATCCATATCAGGCATCCGAATATCGGTTAATAACGCATCGGGTAATTCTTCAATTAACGCTTGTAATAAACTTTTAGCTTCAGAAAAACAACGACAATTAATTGCCGCTTTTTGTAAAGCTTTATCTAATACCCAGCGAATTGATTTATCATCATCAATAATCCATACTTTATCGGTATTGTGCATATTATAACTCCAAAGGTAAATAAACCGAAAACACCGTATTTCCGGGTTCACTGCGACATTCAATTAAGCCTTGATGCTGATTAATTAATCCTTGTGCAATGGATAAACCTAAACCCGTACCATCTGCACGACCGGTAATCATAGGATAAAAAATTTGACCTATGATATTTTCTTTAATTCCATAACCATTATCGATAATATCGATCCGAATTAATAATTTATATAATTTTCTACCGATGGTCATTTGTCGATGAATTCGAGTTTTTAATAAAATTCTACCTTGATCTAAATGTTCTATCGCTTGTGCTGCATTGCGTACAATATTTAAAATAGCTTGAATCAATTGATTTTTATCCGCT
>JBEEJU010000195.1:0-3439 GCA_041169045.1 Pseudomonadota bacterium | reverse complement strand
CACTAAAGAAGCCGGAGAAGGCAGTGGTTTAGGATTACATATTGTGCAAAAAATTGTTAATAAACATCATGGCAAAATCACTGTCGATTCAAACCCGGGATGCACTTTATTTACGGTTATTTTACCGCTGATTGGCTAAATTGAATTCGGATCAAATCAGCGTAATTGTGGATGTAAATTAACCACCGTTCCGATAATAATTAAGCTAGGCGATTTAATTGGCGCATCCATTAATTGGCTAGGTAAAGTCGATAAAGTCCCCAAAAGTATTTGTTGTTGCGCAGTCGTTCCTTGTTGAATTAAAGCAATCGGTAAATCCGCGCTGGCTCCGTGTGCAATTAATTGATGACAAATAGTGGCTACGCCTAATAATCCCATATAAATGACCACCGTTTGTTGCGGCACGACTAATTGTGACCAATTCAATTGAATGCTGCCGTCTTTGCGATGACCGGTAACAAAAATACAACTTTGAGCATGATCTCGATGCGTTAAAGGAATGCCAGCGTAGGCTGCACATCCCAAAGCGGCGGTGATGCCCGGGACGACTTGAAACGGAATTTTCTCCGCAATTAAATTTTCAATTTCCTCTCCACCCCGACCAAAAACAAACGGGTCTCCGCCTTTTAAGCGTAAAACACGTTTTCCCGTTTTGGCAAGACGTACTAGCAATTGATTAATCGATTCTTGAGGCAAACTATGTAAATCGCGTTGTTTTCCGACATAAATTTTTTCGGCATCGCGGCGGGTCAATTGTACGATTGCATCGGCGACTAAACGATCATAAACCACCACATCAGCTTGTTGCATCAAGCGTAACGCCTTGAAAGTTAATAACTCCGGATCACCCGGTCCTGCACCGACTAAATAGACTTCACCCACAGTTTGAGGCGTAACTTCAGACAATTTTTGTTGTAACTGTTGGCGTGCTTGTTCAAATTGTCCGGCATAAACTTGTTCGGCAATTGAACCTTGTAATACTTGTTCCCAAAAAATGCGCCGCTGTTTAGGATTGGCAATATTAGACTTCACTAACTCTCTGAATTGATTAGCAAATTGTGCCAGTTCTCCTAAACGCATAGGTAATAAACTTTCTAATTTACCACGCATTAAACGGGCTAATACTGGAGAGCGTCCACCGGTAGAGACTGCTGCAATCACGGGTGAACGATCAATAATCGCGGGAAAAATAAAACTACATAAACTAGGATTATCAACCACATTAACCCAAATATTGCGTTGTTGCGCCACTTCGGCGACTTGTTGATTTAATGAAGCATGATTAGTCGCACAAATAATGAGGCGATAATCTTCTATATCTGTGACAGCAAAAGCTTTTTGTAAAAGCGTTAAAGAGTAATCTTGATTTAAGGCTAAAACGCTATCACTGATTGTCAGACCAATGACCGTAATCGCTGCACCTGCTTGAGCGAGTAATTGAATTTTTCGCGCGGCAACTTCCCCCGCCCCAATCACTAAGCAAGGTTGTTGTCGTAAATCCACAAAAACGGGTAAGTAATCCATTCTATCTTCCTGATTTTAAGCAATAAAAAAGGACAGAAATAATCAAATTGCTGTCCTTTTTCGTTATCGATAAAGCTAAATTTGGCTCCAAATCATCCCAATTTGATTAGCTTTGTTGCACTGGAATGGCATGACTAGAATGAGTAATCTCGTTATTTTGATTAAAGTACACCATCAGTGGTTGATGAGTAGCCAGCTCCTGTTCATTGACTAAAATATATGTACAGACAATAATCAAATCCCCCGGACACGCACGACGGGCAGCGGCACCATTAATCGAAAACATCCGCGAACCCGCCTCAGCACGGATAGCATATGTGGTGAACCGCTCGCCATTGTTGATGTTATATATTTGAATTTGCTCATATTCATGAATGCCAGCAAAATCCAAAATCTCGCTGTCAATTGCGCATGAGCCTTCATATCCTAATTCAGCATGAGTCACACTTGCTCGGTGCAACTTTGCTTTAAGCATGGTGGTCTGCATAATTAAAACGTCAATAAAGTTGGGTTAGTCATTATGCCTTAATTGTCAGTCACTATCAACTTTAAGCGTTTGGATTTTCAAACAAATATTGTCAATTAGACGACATTGCCCCAACTTAGCTGCTGCTAA
Organism: Pseudomonadota bacterium; assembly: GCA_041169045.1. GTDB lineage: Bacteria > Pseudomonadota > Gammaproteobacteria > Methylococcales > Methylomonadaceae > CAIQWF01. The sequence continues at coordinate 1,299 of JBEEJU010000195.1, read as the reverse complement.
AATCACCAATTCAGTATCCTCAATTGAAGCAGGGAGTAAATGTTGCTGACAACAAATGTGAATATAATCCACAATAAATCCAGCTTCAGACAATTTAAGCGTAACTTGTTGTTCTAATTGTAAATAATGACGTTCACCGTTTAAAATTTGCTGGCGAATAAACTGTAATTGTTGATACAACTGCGCTGCAATGGGTCGTTGATTAATGGTTAAATAACGATTCCGCGAACTCATCGCCAAACCATCTATTTCGCGTATAGTAGGAACAGAAACAATTTTCACGGCAAAATTTAAATCTTGTACCATTGCCCGAATAATAGTCAATTGTTGAAAATCTTTTTCACCAAATACCGCAATATCCGCTTGAACTAAATGAAATAATTTACTCACAATTGTTGCCACTCCACTGAAATGTCCCGGGCGAAATTGTCCGCAATGCAAAGATTCTAATTCAGGTAAACGAATATAAGTTTTTATGGAATGCGGATAAAGGCTATCAATCGTTGGTAAAAAAACCGCATCAACTTTTGCATCAATTAATTGGGCAATATCTTCGGATTCAGTACGCGGATAATTGGCAAAATCTTCATTAATTCCGAATTGTAAAGGATTTACAAAAATACTGACAATAATTTTATCAGTAAGTGATTTTGCGGTATCTACTAATTGTAAATGTCCAGCATGAAGATTTCCCATCGTGGGTACAAATCCAATCGTGAAACGAGCTTGTTTCCAAAGGTAAATTTGTTCAGTTAATTGAGTCAGAGATCGAATAATTTGCATGATTTAAAATTAATAATATAATTACTATTTTCCTAAAAAGGATTTTAGGTTTTTCCAAAAATTTTATCGTTATTGTTGCTTTAACTATTTTTCTATCGATTATAAAATAAAAGATCAGGCAAAATTAGCCTGGTCTTTAGATGACAATCAACGCCTGTTAGTTGCGTCAGATGGCTTACGAGTGGCATTAACCATGACTGAGTACAAACTATTGTCTGGGTTAGCTTGTCCAAAACAATATCTTACTAAAGAAAAAATATTGAAATCTTTGTGGCATGAGCAATATCAATGGCGGGATTATCATGCGGTGGAGGTTTTATTATCACGGTTACGGGCAAAAGTTCTAAAGCAATTAAACCAGCCTTTGCCCGTACAAGCGGTTCAAGCCAAAGGTTTGGTGTTTTCGGCTGCGGTGACAGCTTATGAAACTAAAGATTGACAGGTGATTTCAATTTAATGAGATGGGATGGTTTTTTCAAATAAATTTTGAGAATACATTAAGATTTAATTTGAAAT
>JBEEJU010000194.1:0-3193 GCA_041169045.1 Pseudomonadota bacterium | reverse complement strand
AATTTATAATGAGTGATTCTCCTGTCCAGAAAGAAAATGACGCACTTATTGAAACCGTAGAAAAAAATTTACGAGATTTAGGTGATGCATTAGATAATTTAGAAAAGACTACTGAGAATATGTCTAAAATTGCTTCTGACGGAACAAATCCAGGAGCTGATGTAAATGGTGAAGGTGAAGTTACTGGTGGAACATTTGTTGTAGATGAAGATGTACATGGTGCATTATCTGATGATTTAGATGAATTTATTAATAAAGCAGGTCAAGGATATTCTAATATAAGTGGGGCTGGTAAAAGAGTTTCTAAAGAAGTTAGAACATTAAAAACTATTCATGCTGCCGCAAGTGATATGAAATCTAAATTAGAAGTTGTAAATAAACAAGCTGCCGATAAGTTAAATACTTTACAAGCTATCAAATCAATGTTAGAAACTAATTTTAGTAAATTACACAATGCATTTTTATCTATCCCTGGTGCAAATGAAGAAGATATCAAAACATTAAAAAAGATTAATAAAGAAATATTAAATGATCTTGAAGACAATATTAATTCTTTATTTGGCCTTTTAAAATTAAAAGATTTAAAAGTAGATATTGACACTCTTATTAAAAAAAATGAAAAATATGAAAAGGTTGCTGAAAAATTAGGAATGGAACCTCATACATCCGAAGCTAGTGATAGATTAGCTTTAGCATATACTAATTTACATGAATTACAATTACTCACAAATAAAATTAATAATTCTTTAAAAAAATTAAAAATATCTCCGCAAGAATATAGTAAATTAAAGAGTGTCTCTGACCTCCAGCATTTACTACCAAAAATTTTAAAAGAAGCAAATACAAAAGGAGACCCCGAGAAAATAGCAGAGATAATGAAAAACGTAGAAGAGATTAAAAAGAATTTTAAACATCATGATAAAGTTGTTGATTGTATGAAAGGCAAAGGATGTAGTAAATTTGAAATTGGAGGCGCATTTGATAATTTAAATGAAATTGTAGTTGGTCCACGTGGAATGGGAGAAGTTGATGGTGGTGCTTATGATACAAGTCTTGGGCGTGTAACTAATGCAGGAGTAAAAAGCACTTTAAAATCTAGAATTACTTCTTATGAAAAGACAGTAAAAGAAATTTTTAATAGTTTTATTTCTCAAGTATCTAATAATTTTATGGAAATTAGCAAAAGTGTTGATAATGTATCAGAACAATTTGGGAATGAAGTACCATACGATGATAATGTAAAATTATTTATTTCTATTTTTGAAGGATTTGAATCCGATTTGAATAATAAAAAAATATTTTATGCCTTAATCGGTTTGGATTTGACTCCTGCAGGTAAAGAAGTAAAATCTAGATTTATGGATAATTTAAATAAATTAATTGAATCACTTTCTCATTTAACATCTTATAAATATTTATCCGAAATTAAAAGACAACTTGTTCATGTAAAAGAAAATATCGATGTATATAGTGATACAGTTACTGGAGTTAAAAACACAAGTGAAAATTATAAATCAGGAAAAGGTCAAGATTTTACTTGGAATGATGCATTAGTTGATATTTCTGTATCTGCAAAGGCTTCTAAATTACTTAAAACTACAATTACTAAATTAAAATTCTTTGGCAATATTTCTTCTATCAAAGATAATCTTCAAAGAATGTCTAAAGAACATTCTTATTATTCTAAAGATTATGAAAAACTACTTGGTAAAACAATTGGTTCTAAATTAAATGAAATTAACAAAGAAAATGTAGAATCTATTGATAGACTTAATGATAAAGAAAGAGGCCGAGGTTATTTATTAGAAACATATAATAAAAGTGTAACTGCCAAAGAAGATAAAATTCCTCGCACACTTATTGAAACTATTTACAAAATTCATAACGAAGCAAAAGTTGGTCTATATGAAACAGTAGAAGCAATTGATATTTATCTTATGAATTTTACTGAAGAGCTCTCTAAAAATGTAGAAGCGGTTAAAGAATTAAATGTTATGTTAAAACAAACAAATTTAATTTCTAAATGGTTTGATAAAAATAGTATGGATAACGCAGTTAAACTCGTTACTCAACTTAAATTTGAAGAAGCCGAAAGAGAAAAAATTATAGAATTTGCAGGTGAAACTGTAATTTTTAATGCCGGTATTTACAAAAAAGGAATTGAAATTAGAAATATTCTTGAATCTTGTAAAAATATGGTAGAATCGGTAGCGGTAATTAAAAATATTGTAGCAATGTTTATTCATATTGGTGATAAATTCGGATCAAAACAATTATCTAAAGATAATATCATGAGTCCTAATCTAATTTATAAGAATTTTATTAAATATATTTGGGTAAGCGCATTTACTATGGGTTATGGTACTGCTGGTGGAGATGTTGATGTTAAAGTTGATTCTATTAAAAAAGACAAAGGCGATTATGAAAAAGAAACTGGTGATTTAACTTCTTTCTTTGGCATGAAATTAAATTCAATTATCGGAAGTAAACCCATGGGATCATTAAAAGCTGATTTTATCAAAATGGAATTAGATAAATTAAATAAATTTTACCCTCTATTAAAAAATGCAATTATTAAATTTGAAAATGTTTCTATGCCAATATCTAAAATTAATGAATTCATGGAAGCAACTTCAAAAAATAAAAATAAAATGAAATTTGATAATATCGAAATTATTATTGATAATAAAACATCATTAATTCCAGCTACTACTTATAGAGCAGTTGTTTGCTTAAAATATGTAATAGTTCAATATATTAATTTTGATAAAGATATCTTTGCGCAAGATGATAAATACTTTATTCTTTCATTAAAAGCAATAGCTGGTAAAATCTTAACTGTTGTCGGAACTAGTAATTTATTAAGACACCCTGCTGCCATGCATAATCTTATTACAAATCCAGTAAGATCAATTATTGGTGCTTATGAATCAGAAGTAATTGATGAAGCAGTTGAATTATATATTCGTCTTCCGTTATTATTAGAATTTTATAAAAACATTTTTGATAATGGAAACTCGGAAGCAAAGAAAAATAAAAATGAAGATAATGAATCTGAAATTATCGCATTTATTCCTGAAATTGGTTCTATTTGGAGTGGTTTAATTCAATGTATTTTTGATGATTCAAAACAAATTGCAAATGGTATTTATAGCCGAGATAATATGAATAAAATTATATCTGAAATTAATAA
>JBEEJU010000193.1:0-2645 GCA_041169045.1 Pseudomonadota bacterium | reverse complement strand
ATGATGCCAAACGGTAAATGGGCTGTGATTTTGGGAAATGGCTACAATAATACTAACAGTGGTCAAGCGGCATTATATGTGCTTTTTATTGATAAGGGCATGGATGGTCAATGGACAGACGGTAGTTTAGACAACAAAGGACAAAGCACCACCATAGACTACATTAAAATTGTTGCTCCAACCGATAGTGACGCAATTGTCAATAAAGACTGTACCGCAACGGGTAGTAATTGTAATGGTTTGTCCACGCCTCAACCTTACAGCACTCAAGATAATGGTGTCACTGATAGAATTTATGCTGGAGATTTAAAAGGCAATTTATGGGCATTTGATGTTTCCGATCTAGACCCTACCAATTGGCGCGTCGCTTCTTGTCCAAAAAGCGGCACCGGACGTGATGCACGAGCGAATTGTCAAAAAAACAATATCAAACCCTTATTTACTGCGACACAACATTCGGCTTCTCAGCCAAACGGTAAAAATCCCATGCAAGTCAATAGCAAACCTCAGCCGATTACCAGTCGCCCAGCCGTTGTGGATAACGCGAATGTTAAAGTCGCCAGTTTCCCCAATTTATTGATCGCTTTTGGAACTGGACAATATTTAGTCGCTGATGATCCAACAACAAATGATATACAAAGTTATTATGGCGTTTGGGATCATGGGGTTTATGGTTTAACACCGGCAAATTTAATTGAACAAACCTTTTTACCAGGTCCTTTTTATGCAGAAAATTCCACTCAACCGCTAGACCCCACACCGCGAGTATTAAGTAAAAATTTAATCGCTTATCAAGACAGTAATCGAAAAACCGATCAAGGGTGGTTTATTAATTTTGATCCAAAATACACTAAAGTTGATCGAGAAAGAATGGTGGTTGATCCGGACGTTTTACAAGGACGTTATTTATTCTTTAACACTTGGATTCCGGGATTAACCAGTAAATCGACTAACGCTTGTTCGACTTCTGGTAGTGCGGGTGGAACAGGTTATTTAATGAATGTCGATTTATTTACCGGTAGCGGCACACCTCAGCCAGTAGTCGACGTTAATAATGATGGTCTTGTTGATGAGAGCGATAAAGTCGCCCAAAATAAAAATAGTTACACCGTAAGTGGCGTAGCCTTTGGTCAAGGTTTACCCGCATCATCGAATTTTTTTAATGGCAATCTATACACTGCTGGAACTGATTCTGCCACTGATGGCATGGATAAAAAACCGGTCAAAATTGGCAATCCAATTGCGCGAATGTCATGGCAGGAATTGAATAATTAATAGGAAAAATAATGAATAATCAAGGATTTACTTTATTAGAATTAATGATCGTGGTTGCAGTAATCGGTATTATTGCCACCATCGCTTATCCGAGTTATCAAGACAGCATCATGCGCTCTCGCCGTGCAGACGCAAAAGGTGTGTTGATGACTTCAGCCAGTGCATTAGAAAAACGTTTTAGCGAAACTGGAAGTTATTGTGAACCCGCCGGCTGTCAAACTGTTGCTACGGATAGAGTTACGCCCACTGTGGGTTCTCCGAAAAGTCCGATAGACGGCAACGATACTTATTATGATATTCGTTTAAATGCTTCCGGAAAAACCAGTTACACGTTATATGCCATTCCAGCTAATGCACAAAATCAAGATAAATGCGGTACTTTAACCATTACAGAAGCTGGAGTACGCGATATTTTGAATCCACCTGAAGCAAGTGTGACTAAAAATGATTGTTGGTAAGCCGTGATTTATTTAATCAGCTTAATTCATAAAAATTTACTTTATAAAAAGGTTTTATCATGCCAGATACTAAATCTCCTGAAATGAGTACATGGACTAATGTTGTCGGTAATGCCAGTGATTTGACATTTATTTTTAATGAACCGATTAAAATTGGCTTGGGAAAAATTGAACTCAGATATTATCAAATTAATGATTTCGGTATTGAAACTGGTGATTTAATTGAAACTTATAGAGTAAATAATGGCAATACCTCTAACGTTTTTTTGGGCGATACCAACGATACTTTGCGCATTATTTCAAATATCGATTTAGCGCAGAATACTGAATATAGTATCGTATTTTATGATGGAAGTGTTACTGATATTAGGGTAATATTTTAAGTCCCAATTATCAAAGCGATAGTTATGTCTTTAAATTGGGTTCGGGAACGGATTATTCTACGGATAATACCAGTTTAAGAATGGATTTAATTAAAGATACTGTTACCTTAATTTCAACTGGAAAACAAATTGGCAGTTTAAAAGGAATTAAAGATGCCACTGCTACTAAAGGCAATGATATTTTAATTGGTGATGAATTTCCTAATAAACTTCAAGGGAAGGAAGGTGATGATTTATTTGATGGACGATTTGGTGAACCGAATGATACTTTAATCGGTGACATAGGTAACGATACTTATCAAGTGGATTCAACGGCTGAAATCATTAGCGAAAACAGTGGTGAAGGTACGGATACTGTTGAGGCTTCGTTAAATTATACTTTAGGGGATAATTTAGAAAAACTAACTTTAGTTGGCACGGATTCATTAACTGGAATCGGTAATACCTTAAAAAATACTTTATTAGGAAATGACAGCGATAATCTTTTAAATGGCGGCGATAATAAAGATACCTTAATTGGCGGCAATGG
>JBEEJU010000192.1:0-10288 GCA_041169045.1 Pseudomonadota bacterium | reverse complement strand
GTTTGCCTAAACCCAAACAAATTAAAGAAGTGCTAGATCAATATGTGATTGGTCAAGAGAATGCGAAAAAAATTTTGGCAGTCGCTGTTTATAATCATTACAAACGGTTGCGTAGTCATTCCAAAAAAAATGAAATTGAACTAGCCAAAAGCAATATTTTGTTAATTGGTCCTACGGGGTCGGGTAAAACGCTGTTAGCGGAAACCTTAGCTCGGTTGCTTAATGTGCCTTTTACGATTGCTGATGCGACCACTTTAACTGAAGCGGGTTATGTTGGTGAAGATGTAGAAAACATTATTCAAAAAATTCTGCAAAAATGTGATTATAATATCGAAAAAGCAGAATCTGGTATTGTTTATATCGACGAAATCGATAAAATTTCGCGCAAATCGGATAATCCTTCGATTACTCGAGATGTGTCCGGTGAAGGTGTCCAGCAAGCTTTGCTAAAATTAATTGAAGGCACCATCGCTTCAGTACCACCTCAAGGCGGACGCAAACATCCACAACAAGAATTTTTGCAAGTGAATACCGCAAATATTTTATTTATTGTAGGTGGGGCTTTTTCAGGTTTAGATAAAGTGATTAAAGCGCGTTCTGAGAAGGGAGGCATCGGTTTTTCTGCTGAAGTGAAAACTAAGGATGAATCTAAAAATGTGGGTCAATTATTCGCCGAAGTCGAAGCTGAAGATTTGATTAAATATGGTTTGATTCCAGAATTTGTCGGACGTTTACCCGTAGTAGCCACTTTGGAAGAATTAGATGAAGCGGCATTGATTAAAATTTTAATCGAGCCTAAAAATGCACTGACTAAACAGTATCAACATTTATTTGAAATGGAAGGTGCGGAGTTAGAGTTTAAATCTGAAGCGTTAGCAGCGATCGCTCGTAAAGCGATGGAACGTAAAACTGGCGCGAGAGGTTTGCGTACGATTGTGGAATCGGTATTATTAGATACCATGTATGAATTGCCATCGGCTAATTCTATTCGTAAAGTCATATTAGATGCGCAAGTAATTACCGGTCAGCGTGAACCGATTTTGGTGTATGATCCTGAACAAAAAACGGCTTCTGGTGATTAAAATCAGTTTTTGATTAGCCCAAAACGGGAACTTTGGTTTTAGAACCAAGCTTCCCGTTTTTTTTGCTTAGTCGTGATAGATTCTTGCTATTTTATGAATTTCCCCCATATTATTTGCATTCATTTTTGATTTGAGGTCAAGTTTCTTATGCAACACAATGAAATCACCGAAATAAAACCGGACAAAATTTTATTACCGGTACTGCCTTTACGAGATGTAGTGGTTTATCCCGCGATGGTCGTGCCACTATTTGTGGGTCGTGGACGTTCGATTGTTGCTTTAGAAGCAGCACTAAAAGAAAATAAATTAATTTTATTAGTGGCTCAAAAAGAAGCGACTATTGATGATCCAACTCAGGAAGATATTTATCAGGTTGGAACTTTAGCCACGATTTTGCAATTATTAAAATTGCCTGATGGAACGATTAAAGTCTTAGTTGAGGGCAAACAACGGCATAAAATTCTCCATTATCAAGAAATGGAAAATTATCTTTGTGCAGAAACTGAAGCGATTATAGAATCAATTGATCTTTCCGAAGAAGAATTAGATGTTTTACGTCGAACGGTAATCAATTCTTTTGAACAATATGTCAAATTAAATAATAAAATCCCCGCTGAAGTGCTAAATTCTTTAATTGGGATTGATAATCCAGCGCGATTAGCCGATACCATTGCCGCGCATATTAGTTTGAAAGTTGAAGAAAAACAAAAGTTATTAGAATTAGCGTATATTCCACAACGATTAGAAAATCTTATGACCTTAATGGAAGGTGAAAAAGATTTATTAGAAATGGAAAAACGGATTCGCGCTCGTGTTAAACAGCAAATGGAAAAAAATCAAAAGGATTATTATTTAAATGAGCAAATTAAAGCGATTCATAAAGAATTAGGCGAATCTGATGAAGCGAGTAATGAATTAGAAGAATTAGCTAAAAAAGTGGCGAGTGCTGGATTAACTAAAGAAGCTAAAGCTAAAGCCGATGCCGAATTACATAAATTAAAATTAATGCCTTTAATGTCTGCGGAAGCGACGGTGGTTCGCAATTATATTTATTGGCTAATTAGTTTACCTTGGAAGAAAAAAACCAAAGTTCGCCACGATTTAAAAATTGCGGAAGAGATTTTAGAAACTGAGCATTATGGTTTGGAAAAAGTCAAAGAACGTATTTTAGAATATTTAGCGGTACAACAACGAGTTAAACAATTAAAAGGCCCTATTTTATGTTTAGTCGGTCCGCCAGGTGTAGGCAAAACCTCTTTAGGACAATCGATAGCCAGAGCAACGAATCGCACTTATATTCGTATGGCATTAGGCGGCGTGCGCGATGAAGCAGAAATTCGTGGACATAGACGCACTTATATTGGTTCTATGCCGGGGAAAATTTTACAAAATTTATCCAAAGTGAAAGTGAGAAATCCGCTATTTTTGTTAGATGAAATCGATAAAATGGCGGCGGATTTTCGCGGTGATCCGGCATCTGCATTATTAGAAGTTTTAGACCCAGAACAAAATCATACTTTTAATGATCATTATTTAGAAGTGGATTTTGATTTATCGGAAGTGATGTTTATTGCAACAGCAAATACGCTGAATATTCCCCATGCACTTTTAGACAGAATGGAGATTATTCGTTTATCTGGATATACTGAAGAAGAAAAAATCCATATTGCAACTCGATTTTTAATTCCCAAACAAATTAAAAATAATGGCTTAAGTGAAAATGAAATTGATATTTCAGCAGATGCGGTTAAAGCAATCATTCGCTATTATTCTCGGGAAGCGGGAGTGCGTAGTTTAGAACGCGAGATTTCTAAAATTTGTCGAAAAGTAGTCAAAGATTTATTATTAAAACCGCGTAAAACAGCAATTCAAATTAGCGAAATGAATATCGCTGATTATTTGGGTGTTCAACGATATAGTTACGGAATTGCCGAAGAAAAAGATCAAATTGGACAAGTCACCGGTTTAGCATGGACTGAAGTTGGCGGAGAATTATTGACCATTGAAACTGCGGTTATGTCCGGCAAAGGCAAACAATTAGCGACCGGTAAATTGGGCGAAGTGATGAAAGAATCGATTGAGGCGGCGGTGACAGTCGTTCGCAGTCGCGCTCAATTATTGGGAATTGATAATAGCGTATTTCAAAATCGTGATATTCACATTCATGTTCCTGAAGGTGCAACGCCAAAAGATGGTCCTAGTGCGGGAATTGGCATGTGTACTGCGATTGTATCGGCATTAACTCAAATTCCGGTGCGTGCGAATGTGGCTATGACGGGTGAAATTACTTTAAGAGGCGAAGTTTTACCGATTGGTGGCTTAAAAGAAAAATTATTAGCCGCTCATCGTGGTGGGATTACGCAAGTTTTAATTCCTAAAGATAATCAAAAAGATTTAGCCGATATTCCTCAATCGATTAAAAAAGATTTACAAATTCATTGTGTATCGTGGATTGACGAGGTATTAGCTTTAGCTTTGCAATATGTTCCGAATCCGATTCCTGAAACAGAAACGAATACCAATCCTGATTCCGTTGTAAAAGATCATTTAAGCAAAACGATTGCGCATTAATCATGAAGTATTAATGATTTATGATTGAATTATGGAATCAATTAGCTGCTACTTTTCAATCGTCAAGTTTAACGTTAATTGATGATCCTTATTTACGTCAACAGGGAATTGAATTATGGTTAAAACGTGATGATTTATTACATCCAATTGTTTCAGGTAATAAATGGCGTAAATTAAAATATCCCTTAATCGACGCATTAAATTCGGATAAAAAAACCATAATCAGTATGGGTGGAGCTTATTCCAATCATTTACATGCGTTAGCATTTGTCGGTCAGGCTTTAAAATTAAAAACTCGCGCTTTTATTCGTGGAGAAAAACCTCTCATTTTAAATCCAACTTTGCGCGATTTACTCGATTGGCAAATGGAATTAACGTTTATTTCGCGGAATGATTATCGATTATTACGCGCTAATCCTGAAATGTTTGTTGAATTTAATGCGAAAAATTATTGGTTAATGGAAGGCGGCTATTCGCCATTAGCATTAATCGGTGTTGGCGAAATGATTGGTGAAATTAATAACGATTATCAAGTATTATGTGTAGCTTGTGGCACTGGCACTACATTAGCCGGAATAATTAATGCAAGTGATGCAACAAAACAAATTATTGGTTTTTCGGCATTAAAATCAGCGCAATTTTTATATCCACAAGTTGAAGCTTTATTAAATAATTCAAAAGGTCAGCAATGGCATATTGAATTCGATTATCATCACGGCGGATTTGCTAAAATGACTCCAGCATTAATCGCATTTATTGGGCGTTTTCAACAACAACATCAAATTCCATTAGAACCGATTTATACAGCGAAAATGTTATATGGCATTTATGATTTAATTGCTCAAGGATATTTTTCTTCAGGACAACGAATTATCGCTATTCATAGTGGCGGTTTACAAGGTTATAGACAATAAAAGCTATTTACATTTCAAAATTTCATTTTTTTATATTCCAAAATGAATGAGATAATTCATTCGCTCATTTAACGAGGTCATTTATCTTGAACAAAACGGCAATATTAGTGTTAGAAGAAGGGTCTGTATTTCACGGCATTTCGATTGGAATTGACGGTTGTAGTACCGGAGAAGTGGTATTTAATACCGCAATGACAGGTTATCAAGAAATTCTCAGCGATCCTTCATACGCACGGCAAATTGTGACATTAACTTATCCTCATATTGGCAATGTGGGGACGAATCAGGAGGATAATGAATCAGCGGCTGTATTTGCCAGCGGATTAGTGATTCGGGATTTACCGTTATTAGCGAGTAATTGGCGTTGTCAACAAACGTTGTCACAGTATTTAATTGCGCATCAAGTGGTCGCTATTGCGGATATCGATACTCGTCAATTAACCCGTATTTTACGCAATAAAGGGGCGCAACGCGGTTGTATTATTGCAGGTGATGCTTTAGATATTGATCAAGCAAAACAAGCGATTGCTGCTTTTGGTGGCTTAAAAGGTTTGGATTTAGCTAAGGAAGTAACGACTGCTCAACCCTATGAATGGACAGAAACTGTTTGGCAATTACATCAAGGACATCAACCACTTACTGATTCGCAACGACGAGTAGTTGCTTATGATTTTGGAGTTAAACGTAATATTTTAAGATTATTGACCGATCGCGGTTGTAAAGTGACCGTTGTTCCGGCACAAACTCCGGCTGAAGAAGTGTTAGCAATGAATCCGGATGGGGTATTTTTGTCAAATGGGCCTGGCGATCCCGAGCCTTGTGACTATGCGATTCAAGCGATTCAAACGATTTTAGCAGCGAAAATTCCGGTATTTGGTATTTGTTTAGGACATCAATTATTGGCATTAGCCAGTGGTGCGAAAACGGAAAAAATGAAATTCGGACATCATGGAGCGAATCATCCGGTACAAGAAAAAGCCAGCGGAAAAGTGATGATTAGCAGTCAAAATCATGGATTTGCAGTTGATGAATCGAGCTTACCCGCGAATTTGATTGCCACTCATCATTCTTTATTTGACGGAAGTTTACAAGGGATTCGCCGCACCGATTGTCCAGCGTTTGGCTTTCAAGGGCATCCTGAAGCCAGTCCGGGGCCAAAAGATGTTGAAGAATTATTCGATCAATTTATGACAATGATGAAATAATCAACAATTTAAAAATCGTTATTAAAAAATAAACCGAAATTAAATATTTTTTAATAATTGATGTAATTTCTGCCAATCAAATGCAATGCCCGGGTCGGTTTTTCGCCCCGGAGCAATGTCGCTATGACCCACTATATTAGTCGTATTTAATTTCGGATAATAACGACATAAAGTCAAAATCACTTTCGCTAATTGTTGATATTGTATTTCCGTATAAGGTAAATTATCAACACCTTCTAATTCAATTCCAATTGAAAAATCATTACAACGTTCTCGTCCTTGATAATTGGAAATGCCACAATGCCACGCACGATGATTAAATCCAACATATTGCGTGATTTCAGCTTGACGATTAATGAATAAATGCGCCGAAACTTTTAATTGATAAATGGTAGCAAAATAAGGATGATCATTCGGATTTAATTGATTACAAAATAATTGATCAATATAACTGCCGCCAAATTGTTGCGGCGGTAAACTGATTCCATGTATAACAATTAACCCAATATCTTGTTCATTAGGACGTAAATCATAATTCGGTGATAAAACACGGCGACATTCTATTAGCCAATGTTGCTGAATATTCATGATAAAATAAACTTAATTTAAAAACAAATTTTATATTATCATGAATTCCTTATTTCCTTTTATTTCTATTCAGCATTTTATCGATGAAGATTTAGGTCATGGCGATATGACAGCGAATTTAATTTCATCGACACAATTAGCCACTGCCCAAGTGATTACCCGCGAAAATATGGTGGTGTGTGGTCAAACTTGGTTTGAGCAAATATTGCATTATTTTGATTCAGAGATTACTTGTCAGTGGTTGGTGAATGAAGCCGAATTTGTTGCGGCAAATACTTGTTTGGTTGAAATCAAAGGTCGTGCTAAACCGATGTTATCCGCTGAACGCACGGCATTGAATTTATTACAAACTTTATCAGCGACCGCGACCATTACCAGACAATATGTCAATGCGATTGCTGGAACGGGTTGTCAAATTTTAGATACACGCAAAACCATTCCCGGATTACGCCTTGCGCAAAAATACGCCGTCCGCTGCGGCGGTGGACAAAATCATCGTTTAGGATTGTATGATGCGGTATTAATTAAAGAAAATCATATTATGGCTTTAGGATCAATTGCTGCGGCGGTCGAAATGGCGCGTCAACAAACTGCTTTAATGGTAGAGGTTGAAGTTGAATCGATAGCGGAATTGCAACAAGCTTTAGCGGCAAAACCGGATCGAATTTTATTGGATAATTTTTCGATTGCCCAATTACGCGAAGCTGTCTTATTAACTCATTCAGCGATAGAATTAGAAGCTTCGGGGGATATTCGTTTGGATAATATTCGTGAAGTTGCCAATACGGGAATTGATTATATTTCGATTGGCGCATTAACGAAACATATTCAGGCAATTGATTTATCCATGAGAATCAAATTTTTGGAGTAAATAATGAACGATCAATTAACACAAATTGTTAAACAAATTACTCATGGCGTTTATGTAATTGGCGTGAGTAATAAAAAACATGATAATGCTTTTACTGCTGCTTGGGTAATGCAGACTTCATTTCAGCCTTTATTATTGGCATTTAGCGTTAATCCTGAACATTATTCTTATCAATTATTGCAAACTAGCGGTATTTGTTCGATTAATGTATTAAAGCAATCGCAATTAGAAATTGCCGAGCATTTTGGGCATTCTGGATTTCATCGCGATAAAATGACCGCTTATCAATGGCAACGTGCTAAAACGGGTGCGCCAATTTTAATTGAAAGTTCCGCTTATTTCGATTGTGTAGTGAATCAAATTGTTGATTCTGGCGATCATCGTTTAGTTATTTGTAATGTGGTTGATGCGGGTTTATTACAAATGGGACAACCCATGTTATATATAGAAACAGCAGATATGGATGGCAGTAGTCAAAGATTACCTGAATGTTTATAATTTTCAATTCTGTACATAATAAAAAAGATAATTTGTTAAAAATTATCTAAATATTTAATCGAAAATGATCGGCTATTGTTAAATCCCCTAGCCCTCTTTAAAAAAGGGGGCATTTTTTAATTTTATTTAACTATGTTATTATCCACTTTATTGCAAGATTCACCATATAATCTAAAACAATTTTCTCCGGCTTTAGTTGCTAAATTTGAGCAAAGTATTTTCTTAAAAAATTCCAAAAATAACGATATTCATTATGTGAATTGTTTAGTGAGAAATAAAGAAATTAAACTGACCCCTGAAGAAATTGTTAGGCAGCTTTATTTAAAAGTTTTAATTGCTGAATTGCAATATCCGGTGAAACGGATTGCATTAGAACATGCGATTTCTTTTGGACGGGAAAAGAAACGCGCCGATATTGTGATTTTCGATAAAGACCGTCCCGATGTGCCGTATATTATTGTCGAATTAAAAAAGCCGAAATTAAAAGACGGTAAAGAGCAATTAAAATCGTATTGTAATGCGACCGGCGCGCCAATCGCAGTATGGACAAATGGCGAGCAAATTTCTTATTATCACCGCAAAGACCCGAATTATTTTGAAGAAATTAGTTATATTCCTAATGCTGCGCAAAAGCTGAGTGATGTTTTTAATGAGCAATTTAGTTTAGAGGATTTAATTGCCAAAGATAAAAAGAATACTAAATCGCTGAAAAGCCGAATTTTAGAAATGGAAGACGAGGTTTTAGCGAATGCTGGAGTCGATGTTTTTGAAGAATGTTTTAAATTGATTTTCATTAAATTGTTTGATGAATGGGAATCAGGACGCAATCGCAAACGTTTTTTACAATTTCGCAATATCGGTACAGAGCAGGAATTAAAAGACAATATTAAAAGCTTATTTGATGCGGCAAAAAAGAAATGGCATGGCGTATTTAGCGATGATGCGGAAGTGGAATTAAGTTTTTCGCATTTGCCGGTTTGTGTATCGTATTTGCAAGATGTGAAATTATTTAATTCTAATTTAGACGTTATTGATGAGGCGTTTGAATATCTGATTAATAAATCCAGCAAAGGTGAAAAAGGACAATATTTTACGCCGCGTTATGTGATTGATATGTGCGTGAAAATGCTTAATCCCCAAGAGCATGAATCCATGATAGATACGGCGGCGGGTTCAGCCGGTTTTACCATGCACACGATTTTTCATGTGTGGCGAAAAATTTTAGATTCTGAAGGTTTAATGCAAAGTCATTTATTTACTCTGGAGAAAAAGCCAGCGCGTTGCGAAGATTATGTGACAGATAAAGTTTTTGCGATTGATTTTGATGAAAAAGCAGTACGAGTTGCGAGAACGTTAAATTTAATTGCGGGTGATGGAGAAACTAATGTTTTGCATTTAAATACGTTAGATTATGAACGTTGGGATGAAACGATAAAAGTTAAAAAATGGCAAAAAACTTATAATAATGGCTGGTTTAAATTTGAAGAATTAGCCGCGAAAAAAGAGGATTTTAAACCATTTAATTTTGATGTATTAATGGCTAATCCGCCGTTTGCCGGTGATATTAAAGAAAGCCGGATTATTCATAAATACGAATTAGCGCAGAAAAATGATAAATGGCAAAGTAAAGTCGGGCGCGATATTTTATTTATTGAGCGTAATTTGGACTTTTTAAAATCTGGCGGACGCATGGCAATTGTTTTGCCGCAGGGTCGGTTTAATAATTCATCGGATAAATATATTCGGAATTTTATTAGCGAAAAATGTCGCATTTTGGCGGTGGTGGGTTTGCATGGCAATACGTTTAAACCGCATACGGGAACGAAAACCAGCGTGTTATTGGTGCAGAAATGGGATGATAAACTTTGTCCTAAAAAAGAGGATTATCCGATTTTTTTTGCGACGATGCAGAAATCGGGTAAGGATAATTCAGGGGAGAAAATTGAATTAAAAGATAGCCAGGGGGCGTTTATTTTAGATACGCACGGGCATCGGATTGTTGAGCATGATTTGTTTAATCACGAGGGTTTAACGCAGGATGGCATTGCCGAAACGTTTATTGAGTTTGCGAAAAAGGAAGGTTTAAGTTTTTTTGAATTAGGAGGTCAGGCTTTAGCCGGAGGTCAGGCTTTGCCTGACAGTCAAGCAAAACTTGACCTCCTGTCATCGTTTAATGAAGCGAAATATCAGGCTTTATTGGAAAGGCTGGAAATTAGCGAAGTTTTATTTAGCAAAATAGATTTAAAAGACCGTTTTGATGCTGAATATTTTTGGAAAGATAGTTTACATATTCAAGAATTATTAGAACAAAAAAACTCAATTAAATTTAATAAATTTGGTGATTTTGTAGCAAGTGCTTTTTATCCGGCAGCAACGCATCTTTACGAAATTGGAGATATGCCTTTTATTCGCTGTGTGGATTGCATTAGTTATCCTTTTATCACTAATTTACAAAATGATAGTTTTGAAAAAATACCGGCTGAATTTGCAAAAGAACAATCTGGTATTAGTTTATTGAGTAAAGGCGATATAGTTATTACTAAAGTTGGGAGTCCTTGT
>JBEEJU010000191.1:0-7458 GCA_041169045.1 Pseudomonadota bacterium | reverse complement strand
ATATCGATCCTGATTTATATGATGTTTTTATTCAACAAAAAGTGTATTTGCAATATGCTCATCGATTTTTAGCTCCAGAAAATATTGATGTCGATTAATGACTGCGCTGTACCGAAAATCGCGCTAACGCAATCAATGCCGCTTTGTATTCCGAATCCGGTAAAACACTCAACGCCTCAACCGCTTGCTCCGCATGTTGTTTCGCAAATTTTTCAGTATATTCAATGGCTTGGGTATCACAAATCACTTGATAAACTGCATTGAAAGCGTTTCTTGATCCCTGTTTAATCGCCTCTATAACTATTTGTGCAGCCTCAGGTTTAGCCTGAGCAATCGCATAAATTAACGGTAAAGTGGGCTTGCCTTCCGCCAAATCATCGCCCAAATTTTTACCCAAAATTTCAGCATTGGCTTTGTAATCCAACGCATCATCAATCAATTGAAACGCAACACCTAAATGTTGACCATAACTCGCCAAAGCTTGTTCAATCACAGTATCTGCTTTAGCAATCACCACCGCGAGTTGCGCCGCTACACTGAATAAAATCGCGGTTTTACGATGAATTACCTCTAAATATTGTTTTTCAGTGGTATTGGGATTATTACAATTTAGCAATTGTAAAACTTCACCTTCAGCAATCGCGGTTGTCGTTTTAGACAAAATTTCCATCACACGCATATTGTTAGTGCGTACCATCATTTCAAAAGCACTGGAATATAAATAATCCCCTACTAATACGCTGGCAGCATTCCCCCATACCGCATTCGCCGATTCTTGACCACGCCTCAACTCAGATTCATCAACCACATCATCATGTAATAAAGTAGCGGTATGAATAAACTCTATCACTGCTGCCAAAATCAAATGCTCGGTCTGTACTTGACCCAAAGCTTTTGCGGCTAATAACAATAACATAGGGCGTAAACGTTTACCGCCATTTTGAATAATGTAATGACCAATCTGGTTAATCAAAACCACATCTGAACACAATTCATTTAGAATCAACTGATCAACAGCCTGGGCTTCGGTGCGAGTGAGAATTTTGATCTGATCAAAATCGATGAAAGAATCTGGGGTTAAGTAAGTGTGCGCATTCATTGACAAGTTCAAGGGTAACAATAAATTTTAAAAAAATAACGGTCGATTAAATACAAAATCAGCCACGCTGAAATCTGTTCAACAGGCTGATTTATAAGCTATTTTAAGTTGAATAATGCTGTTGGATTAAGTGTCTATCCATTCACGTTTACGATGTTTTGTGCCTAATAATTGATATTCATTAACCTCACTATAAATACGAAATAATAAAGCTACACTAGCACACATAATGATCATACTGCCACCACCGTAACTCATTAAGGGTAAAGTCAGCCCTTTAGTAGGTAATATTCCCATATTCACCCCCATATTGATAAATGCTTGAAATCCAAACCAAATTCCCAGTCCATATGCACTAAAAGCGGCAAATTTTTGTCCGTGACGTTCAGCTTTAGCTCCAATAATAAAGGCGCGTAAAATCAAGGCAGTAAATAATCCTATCACTGTGATGACACCAACTAAACCGAGTTCTTCGGCTAACACCGAAAATAAAAAATCGGTATGCGCTTCGGGTAAGTAAAAAATTTTTTGTACGCCATTACCTAAACCTACTCCGGTTAGTTCACCGCGACCAAAAGCGATTAAAGCTTGTACCAATTGAAAGCCGGTATTTTGGGCATCTGCCCAAGGATTTAAAAAACTGATAACTCTTGCTAAACGATAGGGTGCTGAATAAATTAGCAACATCGCCGTGACACTACCGACCGCTAATAACAATACGAATTGGGCTAAACGCGCTCCGGCTAAATACATCACGCCCACCACAATCGTGACAATCACCACCGCGGAGCCAAAATCTGGTTCTAATAACAATAAGATACAAACTAATGCAACAAGTATTAATGGCTTAAATAAGCCTAACGCCGCTCGTCGTACGGTTTTTTGATGACGTTCAACATATCCGGCAATATAAATCACAGAAATCAATTTCATTAATTCTGAAGCTTGAATACGAATGCCAACAATCGATAACCAGCGACTACTACCATTTACCTTGACTCCAATCCCGGGGATCAGCACCACAATTAACAGTGCCATTCCGATCAAAAACAAAGTCGATCCTTGACGTTGCCACACTTTCAACGGGGTCGAAATCACAACTAATCCTGCTAATAAACCAATAATCATATGGATTAATTGGCGCAATGGATAATACATACTGTTGCCGCTTAATTTCATTCCTAAATGCAGCGAAGCAGATACCATCATCACATATCCCAAGCCTAACAAGCTGAAACTAATGATAAATAATACCCAATCGATATGTAAGGGATTCGCTTTGGTAACGGTTGCCATTAATCATCCAGTGCATGAACTGCTGAGGCAAACGCTTCACCTCGATGTTGATAATTTTGATATTGATCCAAACTGGCACAAGCTGGAGACAACAATACCGTATCACCGGCTTGAGCAATTTCAGTGGCGATTTTAACGGCTTCAGTCATTGATGCAGCAAAATATAGCGAGACGCAATCTTTAAAAGCTCTTGCCATTGATAAGGCATCAACTCCCATCAAAATCACCGCTTTGGTTTGTTTCGCAAGCACTGGACGTAATTCTGTCATATCTGCGCCTTTCGCTTGCCCTCCAGCTAACAAAATCACCGGATGATCGTAGCCTTCTAAAGCGGCGGCGCAAGCACCAATATTGGTTGCTTTAGAATCATTAATCCAATGAATGCCGCGTTTAGTCGCCACTTTTTGCATTCGATGATCCAAACCAACAAACGCGCGTAATGCCTGACACATTACCTGTTTATCCAAACCAACTGATTCACCTAAAGCTAAAGCAGCTAAGGCGTTTGCCCAATTATGCTTACCTTCTAAGGGTAATTCTCGACAAGGCATAAAATCTTCAGTTTGATTCACTAACCAAGGCTCGCCAAAACGATCGGCAACATGAAAATCTAAATTTTGATGCAAACTGAACCATCGCACCGCTCTTTGCGAAGGCTGCATATCGCTAACCCATTGATCATCCGCATTTAATACCACAACACCGTCGCCGCGAAAGATTTTTTGTTTTTGAGCTGCATAATCTGCAATATCGGTGTGTCGATCTAAATGGTCAGCACTGATATTTAATACCGTCGCTGCTGTGGCATTCAGTAAATGGCTGCGCTCTAATTGAAAACTGGACAATTCTAAAACATATAATTCTTGATCATCAGCTAATAAATCCAATACCGGTATTCCCAAATTTCCACCTACTGCGGTTTTTTTGCCCGCCGCTTTAGCCATTTCGCCAACCATAGTAGTCACGGTACTTTTGCCATTCGCGCCGGTAATTGCAATAATCGGGGCTTGCGCAAGCACGGCAAATAAATCAACATCGCTAATCAATTGTACGCCACGGGCTAAAGTTGCCTGAATAATTGGGATTTGTAAACTCAATCCCGGACTAATAATTAAATGAGTTGCTGTATTAAAAGGTTTTACCGCAAAATGTCCAGTAATTAATGGCACATTTTTTAAAGTTGAACGTAATTCTGTTTGATAAGGTGGTTGATGACGACTGTCAATAACGGTTAATTGAAATTCATAATGATCCAGAAATTTTGCGACCGATAATCCAGTAATTCCCAATCCAACAATAACGATTTTAGAATTTTGATCTAAATTAAACTGTTGTTTCAAAATACGGTGTATATCCATAACATTCACCCCAAATTTTAATTCACTTTATTAATCATGAAAGCCTAATAAATTAACCGAAAATAGCAATTAATTCCTCAATTGCCTGCATAAAATAATCAATTTCTTCAATCGTATTATAAATCGCAAACGAAGCTCTAGCCGTTGCAGGCACTTGAAAAAAATCCATTACTGGCATTGCGCAATGATGTCCGGCACGAATCGCAATTCCCTGACTGTCTAATAAAGTACCAATATCATGAGGATGAATGCCTTTTAAAGTAAATGATAAAATCGCGCCTTTTTCTTTTGCTTGACCTATGATATTCATTGCTGGAATTTGTTTAGCTTTATGAATGGCATATTCCAATAATTGTTGTTCATAATTTGCAATTTGATTCATTCCTAATTCAGTCACATAATCAATTGCCGCCCCTAAAGCGACTGTATCTGCAATACTGGGCGTTCCTGCTTCAAATTTATACGGCAATTCGGCATATGTGCTGGTATTAAAATTCACTGTCCGAATCATATCACCACCGCCTTGATAAGGCGGCATTAATTCCAATAACTGTTGTTTACCATATAACACGCCAATTCCAGAAGGTGCGTAAATTTTATGTCCAGAAAAAACATAAAAATCGCAATCTAATTCCTCAACATTAATCGGTAAATGTGCAATTGCTTGCGCTCCATCAATTAAAACCGGAATATTTTTATTATGTGCTTTAGCAATCATCGTTTTTATCGGATTAATTGTTCCCAAAGCATTAGACATTTGCGTAATCGCTAAAAATTTCACTTGATCAGTTAATAAAGCGTCAAATTCTTGTTCAATTAATTCACCTAATGAGTTCATTGGAATAATTTTTAATTCTGTACCAATTTGTTGACATAATAATTGCCAAGGAACAATATTCGCATGATGTTCCATTGCACTAATTAAAATTTGATCACCGGCTTTTAATTGACTTTTTCCCCAAGTTTGCGCCACTAAATTAATTGCTTCAGTCGCGCCTCTAACAAAGACAATTTCTTTTTCACTTTTTGCATGAATAAATTGTTTAACTTTTTCGCGGCTCAATTCATAATAATCGGTAGCGCGTTGACTTAAAGTATGTACACCGCGATGAATATTGGCATAATGATTACGATAAAAATCCGCTAAAGTTTCAATAACACTTTCTGGCTTTTGCGTACTCGCTGCATTATCAAAATAGATTAATGGTTTTTGCCGAATTTTTTGACGTAAAATGGGAAAATCTGCTCGAATTTGGGTGATAGGATAATTCATATTGGATTTAAAAATAAATAGAAAAAATGTCAACTCAAAATCAACAATTATTGATCGAAATTATGAATTGAATTGTTGCAAAAATCGTTGTCTAGTTTGTTGCGCATATTCAAAAGTTTTGAACAAATTATTCGCTTCTTGTTGTTGAATCATTTGTTCAATCATAGTTAATTGATGGCGAAATTGTGCTAATAAGGGTAAGATAGCTTGTTGATTTGCAAGACAAATATCTAACCACATCGTCGGATCACTAGAGGCTATTCTAGTGAAATCTCGAAAACCGCCAGCGGCATATTTAAATATGTCATTTTGCTCATTTTCAGACCCTAACATATCCATTAAAGCAAAAGCCAATAAATGCGGCAAATGACTGGTTGCTGCCAAAATCGTATCATGTTGCATAACGTCCATAATTGAAATTTCTGCGCCTAATTGTTGCCAAAAGATTTCAAGTTTTTGTTGTAAATTAGAATCCGTATTTTTTAAGGGCGTAATAATTAACCGTTTATGTAAAAACAAATCAACGATTGCCGCTTCAACGCCACTTTTTTCTGCACCTGCAATCGGATGTGCTGGAATAAAATTAGGCGGAATTTCACCGAAAACTTTTTTTGCTGCTTCGACAATATTTCCCTTTGTGCTACCAACATCTGAATAAATTGTTTGTGAATTCCAATAAGGTTTTAAGGCTAAAAAAATGCTTTCAAAACTCGCTACTGGAGTAGCAATAATTACACAATCAGCACTTTCAATCGCTTCGGCAATATCGAAATAATAGTCATCAATAACATTTAATTCTTTTGCACGAATTAAATTCAATTCATCTTGTTTACGTCCAAAACCAATGATGGTTTTCACTAAATTATTTTGCCGTGCAGTTTTAGCAATTGAACCACCAATCAGTCCTACGCCGATAATGCAGAGTTTGTTAAACATTATACTTTCCCTAATTCTCGTTCCAGATTGTAATTTTTAATATCCTCCGTTATTTTTGAGAATGGAGTGCTCTTTGTAAATCCTTTGTTAATAGATAAAATTAATTCCAAGCGGTCTATTTTTTTATTTTTTGAGTTATCTATTACTTCTCCACATTGAGGGCATTCTATTTTTTCAGAATCATCTGTTGGGTTGTTTATCAAATTAAGATATTCATTGCGGACTTGCTTTTTACGATCTGAATCGGCTTTAGATTGATTAATTTCTTTCAAACTATCCGTTTGTGCATAGTCACAGATAACTCTTAAAAGGGGTAAAGCAACGTTATCATAAAGCGCATGACCTTGAATAAAAAGATAGGTATTTTTATCTTCTAAACCGAATGCTTTTAATTGATTAGAAAGATGAGTGATTTCAGCGACATTTTCGGGAAACTTTTGTCCTAACTCATTTTTCTTTGTTTCTACGCACTTTTTGAGTGATTCAAAAACCTCATGCTTAATTC
Organism: Pseudomonadota bacterium; assembly: GCA_041169045.1. Lineage (GTDB taxonomy): Bacteria > Pseudomonadota > Gammaproteobacteria > Methylococcales > Methylomonadaceae > CAIQWF01. The sequence goes on along the minus strand of JBEEJU010000191.1, from coordinate 991 downwards.
TAAGAAAATTAAATTTTGTAGGAATTTTCACAATTTCACAAAACTCCTCTATTGCAAATTCATGCTCCTGATGTTCTTTGTAAAAATATAAATGCCAAATAAAAAGGGTGTAAATTATTTTGGAATAATTTTCAAAAAAAGTTGTAAAGTTTATTTTTTCACTAGGATTATGTGTTACATCAGTACAAACAGCGTGTAAGCTGTCAGCATAGCATTTTAAATTTTCGATAGAGTAAGTATAAGTTTGAAAAATACCTCGTTTTTTAAGTCCTTTTGCTGTTTCTGAATGTTCAGGAAAAAGGTAATCGTAATCACTGTCTCTACAAATAATTAACCAATCTCCAGCTTTATCAAAATGCTCATTGAGTCCTTTTTTTCCAGTTCTCAAAGCACTATTTGAAAAACAACGAAACTCAAGCGGTTTGAGATGTGGATTAAGAATATGAAACCAAAATGATTTATCTTCTATACCTTCGACATAAACAGTAATAAACTTGGGTTTATCTTTAGATTGACTAAGATTAAACGCATTTTGCCGTGCCGAATCAAAAACGTAATTTTCAAAAGGGGTCATAGCAAAGTGTTATCCTTAACAATAAGGTCTTGAAGATTGAAAACTTTATCCAACCAACCATCCATAATAATATCTGGAGAATGAGTTGCAATAATAATTTGGACATTCGGATTCAATTCACGAATGTATTGAACCAATTTGCGTTGCCATTCAATATGCAATGATATTTCCGGCTCATCCATTAATAAAATAGCTGGTTTATTATCTTGCACCAGAACCGTTAATAAAATAACTAAAAGCTGTTTTTCGCCAGATGATAATTGATAAGCGTTAATTTCTGTATTGCCTAATTTAAACTCAAGTTCTTCTCTATCGGGATTAATTTTTTTGTGTGTTTCTGCAAATAATTCATTAACCATTGCTAAAAAACGTTTATGCGTATTGCGATTAATTTCGGAATCATATTTATAAATTCTG
>JBEEJU010000190.1:0-3014 GCA_041169045.1 Pseudomonadota bacterium | reverse complement strand
ACGACAATGACGGATTGCTCGGATGCACAAATCATACCGTTATCAAAAGTTTTGCTAATTAAGATCGAAGAAACGGCCATTTCTACATCTGCTGTTTCATCAATCAATGCTGGCGTATTGCCTGAACCTACACCAAGTGATGGATTTCCCGAAGAACAAGCAGCCTGCACCATGCCAGGACCACCAGTCGCTAAAATCAGGTCAATATTAGGATGGCGCATAAGAGCTTGAGATAACTCTAAAGTAGGGTCTTCAATCCAAGCAATAATGTCTTCAGGCGCACCAGCATCGACGGCGGCTTGTAATACAATTTTTGCCGCCTCAACGGTACAGCGTTTTGCACTGGGATGAGGTGAAAAAATAATTCCGTTGCGAGTTTTTAAGGCAATTAATGCTTTAAAAATAGCGGTTGAAGTCGGATTAGTCACAGGAACCACTCCAGCTAATAATCCTACAGGAGCAGCAATCCGTGAAAAACCAAAGGTTTCATCTTTTTCAATCACCCCGCAGGTTTTAAGAGTTGCATATTTGTGATAGACCTCTTCAGAAGCAAAATGGTTTTTAATCACTTTGTCTTCTAACAAACCTCGACCCGTTTCTTCAACCGCCATTTTTGCCAAATGAATACGATGATTATTAGCTGCTAAGGCTGCTTTCTTAAAAATCGCATCTACTTTTTCTTGAGAAAAAGTGGCAAACGTTCGTTGTGCTGCTTGAGTACGAAGAATTACTTTGTCTAAGTCTTTAATAGTAAACACTTTTAACCTCAGTTTTAGTTTTAAATAAATATTTCAAATTATACAGATACACAAAATTTTCATTTAAGCTAAAGTCGCTTTAACCCCCGGAGGCACGCCTTGTCGATAAGGATTAGTGGCAAAGACCTGTTGTAAACATTGTCCTAATTGTTTGAAAATTAACTGCCATCCTTCATCCGCAGAAATTAAACGGTGAACATGAACAATGATGCTACAGCCTAAACCTCCGGCTAATCCATCTAGAAAATCATCTAAATCTTCAGAACGCAAATGCTGTTCAATGGTTTGTCCCATTAAAAATTCTCGCCTTAACACTTCGTGAGTTGTATTAAACGGTACAAATAACCAAAATTTACGCCCTTCAACACTGATTCCGGTTTGCAAGGGTAAATCTTGATCGGCTATTTGTCGCAAACTGCTGCCCGCACCATTTACTCCAACAGTCATCATGCGTAATTTTAAAATTTCCAATAATGCGCGTCCCAAAACTAATGCCGTATCTTCTAACACAACATGACTGGAATTTAATACCGTCGCTTGATATTCAACTTGTAAACTAAAACCTGCTTGTTCAGCTAATAATATTAATAACTTAGGTAATTCACTGACATTAATCGTTGGCGATACATTAAAAATAAAATGATGCGATTGTTGACGTGAAAAATCGACGCTCACTTTAACGTGACTTTCAGCAGTGCCACGAAACACCTGACTATAATGCAACGATTTGGCTAAAATTTGTAATTCTCCACGTCCGGCTAACCATTCTATTGATTGATCAAAAGGAATTTCAGTAATGGGTGGCATAAATAATTGACTTAAACTAATGCCAATCGCGCGAAATACACCTTCCCAAGTATGATGTGGGTCTTGAACACTGCAAATGTTAACTTTAAGTTCAGCCGATAATCCCAAAGCTAACCCTTGCATTAATGACACTAACGGTTGTCCATTGGCTAATTGTTCACATCGCAAATTTAAAAACCATGCTAAATCTAAAGTGTCGATTCCCGTTAGCTGTAATTGTGCGGGTTGATCTAAATCAATACTGACTTCCGCGCTACCATCATCGATCATGCCTAAAATCGCACAGCTGCGGCGAATCGGCGAAAACTCAGCAATTTTACTACCCAAAAATTTTCCTAAATTAAGCCAATCATCACTCAACCAAGTTAATTGAATTTTTACGCCCAATCGCCAAGCAATGTGTTCAATTGCATGAGTAACAAAATCGTTCGGAGTTAACATCTTTTTATCACGAACATCGCCAAAGGCTAAATTCAATTGTGGCTCTGCAAAAGATTGATAACATTGACGGCAATAGCCGCTATTTGCTAACAGCGCGTAATCTGTTCCACCAGTCGCCACTGCAATCGTATAAGCTCCGGCACGATACCCTGCTTCGACACCGATTAATGAATCTTCAATCACAACCGCTTGCGAACTATCGATCGCTAAATAATCCGCCGCTAATAAATAACTGTCTGGAGCTGGTTTTTTCGCACAAATCGCTAAATCGTTACCGATAATATGTTGAAAATACTCAGCAATCCCAATAGCTTGTAACGTTTCTCGTACTTCTTCAGTAGGATTATTCGATACCACTGCCATCGGCAATGATAAATTTTGTGCCGCTTGTAAAATGTCAATAATGCCGTGATTCAGCGGAAATTGAGCTTGTTGACGAGCTTGTTGATAGGCTTGTTGACAAGAATCTAAAACAGTTAAAGCCTGATTTAGTTGATAAGTATCGGCAACATTGAGCAAAATTCGTCGCCAAAATTCAGGAATGTGATAAGCAAAAATTTCACGAATCAACGCATCGCTGACTTGCACCGACTCCCCAAAATGTTGTGCTAAAATTTGATTACATACGGTTAAACTCAAGCTTAAGGAATCGATTAACACGCCATCCATATCCCATAAGATCGCTTGAGTGGAAGACGGTAGCCATAATCGTTGAGCAAGGCAGAGTGTGGTATTGGGGACTGTGTTCATTATCATTTTGAGGAGTGTTTTTTTCGACGAGTTTTGGGTTTAGTTGAGACTGATTTATCCGCTATCGCTGTCAAAAAATCAGCAACTATCGGTGCGCATAAACTTCCGCCGGTCGCTGATTTGGGAATATGGGTTAATAAGCAAGCAAAAGCCAATTTTTTATCGATTGCAGTTTTAGGTTCACGCCAGCCAATAAACCAACCGGTATTGTAGGGAGCTAATTGTTTACCTGCACTACCAACTTGGGCAGTTCCGGTT
>JBEEJU010000189.1:0-9029 GCA_041169045.1 Pseudomonadota bacterium | reverse complement strand
TTAACCGCTAAAAAAACGTTTCCGGTTCAAATCAGTGTTCCAGCAATTAATACTTTAATTAATCAAGCGGCAATTGGAAAATTAATTGAAGGACAATCGATTGCTGATACTGGTCGTGTTGAATATGTCGCTTATCAGGCAAAATCTGGTGGAATAGCCAAACAAATCATTTTATGGCAGGCGGGTGAAATTGCACCAAAAACCAATGACAGTTCACAAGCCCGAGTTTTACGCAATTTTATTGATTTAGTGTGTGGTGATCCCTTATTTAATTAAATATCAGGATAGTAAATGAAAAAAATATTTTATTTGCCTATTTTAATCAGTGGATTAGGCTTAGGTATCAATCAGCTTGAAGCGGCTGAACAATGCAGCACTATTGGCAGTACCGATTATTATCGCGTCACTCATATCGACATGCGTAAATGTGCCAGCCCAATGTGTGGTGGTTATTATGTGCAACGGGTCAATCAAGCGAAAACTTTATGTGCCGATGGTCGGTGGCAAAAAGAATGTCATGTTTTTCAACTAAATGCTCAAGCTTTAGGGTGGAATGCGCAACAAACTACTGATTATTTCCAAAAAATATTTGGCGAAAAACGCGGCATTGTACGCGGGCAATTTGCCCATGCGTTGGATGCAAATTTTTCACAACCGATTGATACTTTAACCATTGTGGAAGCGTGGCAGACTCAGTCTATAACTCCTGCAAAAGGCTTGTTGTATCGCCTTAAAGACAGTGGCATTCAATGCCCGCCTACTATGCTTTGTTTATCAGTGGTGAAACAAACTTTGAATGCTTGGCAAGTCAAAGACAGTTTAATTGCCCCACCCAATTTGGATAAAACCGGTGCTAGTGCTGAAGCAGTGGCGACCGCTACTCAACAATTAGCTAAAGATGGCATTATCGTTGCAGCGACTCATCAAGCGAATTCGCGCAACGCGGCAAATTTATTAGTGAATCAATTGTATTTGCCGGTAGAAAACACGACTCGCATAGGTCAAGCTTGTGGAGGCGTGGTAGGAACGGTTTGTTCAGCCGGACAATTTTGTGAATTGCCACCGAATAGTTCAGCTTCAGCGGGTGGGGTTTGTCAAAATAAACCTGAAATTTGTACGATGGATTATCGCCCCGTTTGTGGTCAGGATGGCATAACCTACGGTAATGATTGTGGGCGGCGCGCAGCAGGTGTGCCAATCGCTTATGTAGGCGAGTGTTCATTGCAACACCATGAGATTCAATAAATCGATTTTATCAATTAATTGTACTTTTACCGCCATTTTTGGCGGTTTTTTTTACCTTATTAATGAATCAAAATGACTACTCAATTCTGTTTATGTGGTTCTGGAATTTTATTTAACGATTGTTGCGAAGCTTATCATCGCGGCGATAAATATCCTGCGACTGCGGAAATGTTAATGCGTTCACGATTTACTGGATATGCACTACAAAATAGCGATTATTTATTAGCGACTTGGGATAAAAATACCCGTCCTAAACAAATTGATTTTTCCAAAGAAATCGCCGAATGGAGCGGTTTAGAAATTTTAATGGTTAAAAAAGGGCAAATTCAAGATGATAAAGGTTTAATTGAATTCAAAGCCTATTATCGTTTCAATCAACAATTGTGTGTATTACATGAATTAAGTCGGTTTAAAAAAAGTGCTGGACAGTGGTTTTATTTAGATGGCATGGTTAAATCTTCAGGACAAATTCAAACCAAAGTCATTCAGGGAAAAAATGCTTTATGTGAATGCGGTAGCGGAATTAAGTTTAAACGCTGTTGTGGGAAAAATCAATAGATTTTTCAAGTTGTTATATTTTACCATTCACTAGAATTAAATAATTTAATCTTAATCCATTAAATTTTAATAAGATAAAAAATTGCTTTTATTTTATCTTATGATTCCGATTCATAATGGGTATTGATTTGTTTAAAATAATGAATTACTCGCCGTTGTTTCTTATTCGGTTTGGTTGAATAAGAGGAATATTCTTTTTGCTCACGACGCAATATCAATTGCTGTTGTCGTTTTACAATACTTTCGGGATTTTCCAAATATAAAGTACGCGCTATAACTGCCGATTGTCGCTGATCATTTAATTCAACCACCGTAATTTCCCAGCGATATTGTTGTTTGCTAATTTGTAATTGATCCCCGATTTTTATTTTTTTCGAGGGTTTGCTACGTTGCTGATTAACCTGTACTTTACCGCCACTAATTGCCTCTTGTGCTAATTGGCGGGTTTTAAAAAATCTTGCCGCCCACAACCATTTATCTAAACGTAATTCAATGCTGGTTTGTTGTGTAATAAATGACATAATGCTTTTTTATTAAAAAGAGTTTTTAAATTTATTTGTTTTTTAAACTCATTACGAATATTATTAATCAATATTAAAATCATAATTTAAATTGATTCTTTGACTATCCCCCGTCTGAGTACTAATACTAAAATGATCAGTAATATGATATTTGAATAATAATGCGGTTTGTTTATTAAATAAACCGACTTTCGCACCAATATAAAAATCAGGGGTAATGTATTGTCCAATTGCAACTAAACTGTCTTTTAACGTTTCACCCTCTTCAATTTCAAATTCATCAATGCCAAATTTCTCAGTTAACCAACTCATTTGTCCTCCACCATATGCCAAAGCAGCACTCGCAATCGCATTACCATCTGTTTTACTGACTTGACTTAATGAACGTCCGGTAATTAGATAGGCTAATGCGTCTGATTCAGGTAATACAGGGTCAGAACTAATTTGCGTTTGGAGGGCATTTAATGCGCCATTGACTTTCACAATTGCTGTCACTTGTTTGGATTTAGCTAATCGTGTAGCTTCTAAATCTAAATAGGGATTAGTGGGTACGCCATTAAATAAAAAACGCCCCCGTTTTACCGTTAAATCCTGTCCATAACTTTTATATCTAGCTTTTTGCATATCAACGTGACCATAGACCATCATTTGATCGATATTTTGGTTAATTTTTAATTTTCCAATTAAATCGGTATTTAATCCTATACCCGAAAAATGCGTATTTTTACCTAAATCTAATTCAATATCGGTATTCATTTGAGTAGGTAAATTAGCTGTGGTTTCAGCAACAGGCTGAGTTTCTCCAATAATATATTCATCAGGCGTTGGCAATAGTGCTTTTTCGGGGAATTGCGGTAATTTAATTTGGGCATTTTCTACCCATAATTGTCCTTTAACTAATCCACGATTATTAGCAAAATGTAAAGTTAATTGCGGTGATAATGCCACTTGAATATCTGGCTGTTTATAGACTTCAAAATTTTTCCCTGTTAATTGCATTTGCACTGGAAATCCCAAATTAGACTGTAAATTCATTTGTCCATTGAGTATTAATTCTCCTGCTCCAGAACGTGTACTAGCTTGTAAACGAATCTTATCTGGATTGTGTTCATCTGATTTTGCCAATATAGATAAATCTCGCAAATGAATTCCAAGTTTAGGCAGAGTTGCATTCACTTGATTTATTTTTAATTGTCCAGTAAATTGCGGTTGAATATTATAACCACTAATATGAATATTTGCTTGTAATTGTCCTTGTAATTGTTCTACCTGTTCCACCAAAAAAGGCTTCAATTGATTCAAATGATTAATTGCCACATTCATCTCACCATTAATTCGATTCGGCGCGATTAATTCTACGCCGAATTGTCCACGCAAATAATGCTGATCAAATACAATATTCCATTGATTATTTAGCCAATTATTCTCAATATTTCCTTCAAAAATGGCTTGATGAATAGGAAGATGGAATGGAATTTTATCTTGCCAATGTAAACTATTTGGCAAAATTTCAATTCGATAATGACCTTGAGTTAATTTTTGTTGTTGATGAAAAGCGAATTGTAATTGCATTCCTGTGGAAAATTGCAAATTTGGTGGCATCCAAGGTTTCATTAATTCTGTGGCTAAATATCCGGTTAATTGAACATCAATTGGATCAAAATAGCGTGTATCCATTACAATTTGAGTTTGCAATTGACTATTTCCAGTTAATTGTAATTTTGTCTCGGTTTTGAGTTGATTATTCTGCCAATATCCTTGGGTAATTAATTGTTGAAAGGGTAATAAATAAGAACGCTGCTGATCAATCCATAAACATTGTTGAATCGGCAATTGTAAATGATAATTTGCCGATAATTGTTGCTGCTGTTGTTGTAAATGTGCTTGTAATTGTAAATTCGCCTGTAATTTTAAAGTTTCAGGTAACCATTTTTGTGCTAAATTGGTTGATAATTGCGCTGTTATATCAGCAATAAAATTTTTATTAGCGAAATATTTTCCCTGAATACAAAATTGATCTTGTGTGTTGTGTTGCCAACAACTTTTAGCTAATTCTGCTTGAAAATCATTGACTAATTTCTGTAATTTAAAAGGAACTGGTTTCACCAATTGCCATTGACCTAATTCGGGTATTTGAAACTGTAATTGACGGATTTGGGCTAACCATTGTGAAGCCTCCCAGCGTGCTTGTACCTCACTGATCATTTTTCCTTGTGGAACAATTAATTCTAACTGTAATTGATGTTGTTTAGCATATCCCTGTGCAAGCAATTTTCCTTCAGTCAATACCTGATTATTAACTCTTAATTGTTTAAGAGTAGAGCGTAAAAATGAATAGTGCTTTGGATCAGTTATATCATAATCTAAATCAATATTGGCTTTTGCCAGTTGATAGTGTTGATAATGTAATTGCTGGGCATTCAATTGTAATTGAATTGAGGGATTAATAAACGTACCATGAATATTCGCTTGTAGCTGCACATTGCCAGATAAATCTGAAACTAATTTTTGTAATTCTGGAGCTTGTAAAGATAATTGTAATGCTGATTGTTTTGGATGAATATGACCTTTTATTTTTAATTGATTATTGGCTATATTTGCTTGAAATATAGGAATTAACCATTGCTGATTTTTAAATTGTAATTGTCCTTTAGCCTCAACAGGATAACCACGAATATCGCCTGTTAATTGTTGTAAATTCCAATTCAATAACCACTGTTTTCGTTGTTGCTGTGCTTGAATTATTGAAGCTATATTTAAATGAGCTGACAGTTGATTATTTATAATTGCAGGATTAAATTGTCGCGTTTGTAATTGTAATAAAATATTTAATTGTGGCTGCCACATTACTTGTCCTATTATTGATAAAAATCCTGCTGGAGAGCGTAATTGCAGTTGTTGAATTTGTGCTTGTTTCGACGAAGCAATCATCTGTAAATTCAACTCAGTTAATGGCAAAGGAGCTTGGGCTAATTGTGCCTTTAAATGAACCCGATATTTTTGTAAGTTACCATTAATCTTAAGCTTTCCCTGCTTACTAAAAAATTGTGCGGTTTTGATATTATTGAATGGATAATAAAACTTCTGCCATTGTGTTTCTAATTTAAATTGTATATTTTTTAAAATATTCGCTATAAAGATTTGTTGCTGTAACTGAAAAGGCTGTAATAATTGTTGTGAAAAATATAATTGTTGTAAATCACCATATAATCGCGCTTCAGCTTGCCAATTTCCATAATCTTTTTGCTTCATTTTCCAGTACATATAAAATCGACAGGGAAAATACGATCCTAATTGACTATATCCTCTTATTGTTAAATGTGCTTGATAAGCCTGCAATTGAAATTGAGGAATAATGAATTGATTTCCCTGAGTCGCAAGTTTTAATTTTAATTGCTCAATCAAATAGTGATTTTTTGCTTGAATGATGATTATATTATCAAGCTGTACTTGATTAATTAATATCGTTACGGGTAATTGAATCGGTTGACTGGGATCAAAATCGCTAGGACTCTCATCTGATTTGAATAATTCAATTTCAATACCTTGCATTTTTAATAAATTGACTTGAAATTGTTTGAAAGACCATAAAGCAGAAGCGTTCCAATCCAATTGTAATTGTCGAATGGTTAATCGACGATATTGATCATGCCAAATAATATTATGCAACCGTAATTGATGCCGCCAATCTCCATTAATTGTTTCAATGGTTAGAAAATCTTTAGTAAAAGGCAATATTTGTTTAAACACATAAAGACTTTTTTCAGAATCTGTTAAAATCCAAATCAATGCTGTAAAACTCAATGATAATATAATCATCATTAAGAATATAAAATTACGCAAAATTTTACTAAAATGATAAATCCATAACTTCATAAACGCGCTCCCGCAGCAAAATAGATTTGATAATCTGATTGTGCCTCATTTAACGGTAAAGCGACATCGATTCTTAAAGGCCCAATCGGTGAATACCAGCGAATTCCAACACCTACTCCGCTTTTGATAGGTAAATTTCCCCAATTAAAAGCATTACCACTATCAACGAAAGTTGCGATCGACCAATTTTCTGTTAAAGGCTGTTCATATTCAATACTAAAAACCGCTAATCCATGTCCACCTTGTACCTGATTATTGACATCTTTAGGAGCTAATTCTTTATAATCGTAGCCACGAATACTATTAATTCCTCCGGCATAAAAACGATATGAAGTTGGTAATTGCTGCCAATTATCCACTGCCATTAAACCTATACTATTACGAAACATTAATAATCCTTTCCAAGGTAATGAATGCAGCCAAATAAGTTCCCAATTCAATCGTGCAAAACTAACTGCTGATAGCGGATTTTGATAACTGCCATTAATATCTATTTTAATTCGCTGTCCTTCAGTAGGGTGCAATTGATTATTAGAAACTGAATAAAGCCAATTTATCCCAGGCACCAATAACCATGATTGAGTGTGATTCATTGGTGTATAAAAATCTTCATAATTTAAATCAATATACACCGTTTGTTTCCAAGCATTAGCCAAAGCATATTTTAACCGCGTTGATAAAGTTGCTGATTTAGCTTGAAAGTGATCGGTATTTTCATAACGCATACCGATTCCAAAAGTCAAAAAATCATTTACCCCTGTTTCAAGCGGGTGGTTATATTCCGTTTCTAAGGTAGACAATACCGGAGAGATATCTATATTTGCATTTAGAAAATCTCCTATGGCATTTAAACGATGATTTTGATAATATATCGAAAATAACGCTCCAATATCTGTCGCATATCCTAAACCTAAACTGATTTGATGACGAGGTTTTGGGGTTAATTGAATAGTTAAAGGCACTCGATTAGGCAGTGGTTGTTGTAAATGTGGGCGGATTTCTATATTATCAAAATAACCGCTTTTAATAAACGCATCATAAAGATTAACCAAATCTCTGCTATTGTAAAAATGACTCTGTTTCAATTCATGAGTATATTTTTCAATCAGTGTTGGGTCTAATAAGGATTGTTGAATGTTAACTGTGCCAAAATGATAACGTAAACCACTGTCAAAAGTTAATCGAATTTCAGCACTATTATTTTGTTTATCAATGATTAATTGATGATGTATAAATTTAGCCGACAAATATCCCTGTTCTTGAGCTAAAACCGTTAATTTATTTTTTATAGCTTCATATAGAGAATGTTGTAAAGGTTCGCCTATTTTAGTGTTGAATTTAATAACTAGTTGTTCAAATTCGGTGTCATTTTTTGCCTGTCCTTGAATGACAATGTTTATTTTTTTAATAATTACCGGTTTACCCGCTTGAATATCAAATTCGGCTAACCAACATTCTGGTAAAAACTGTAAAGTAGAATGAATTTGCGGTTGATAATACCCTAAAGCTTTCACAGCCGTTTGAATTTCCTTTTCTGCTTGAGTAAATAAGGATTGAATCTGCCACGTTTTTGCCTGACAAGATTGTTGATTTAAACTTAATAACAACAATACATTTTGTTTTAAAGGCTCATCAATTCCTTTCACAATCACGTTTGCCATTGCTGAAGAATTTAGGAGATTTATGATAATTACTAATCCAAAAATAATGATTGGTTTGGGCATTTATAACTCGCTTATATTTTAGTATTTAATTTTTACAAATCATCTTATAATATGTTTTGTTTTACCCTATTTTAATCACTTAAAAATAGTCGTTACTCTGTTTTTATTTATGATGTCATTATAGATTTATTGTAACGATTTTTATCCACTAACTCACAAAAATATTAACTGATTATGGACCTTAAATTTCTCGATTTTGAACAACCTATTGCGGAACTAGAAGCTAAAATTGAAGAGCTACGCAAAGTAGAATTTGATAATGACATTAATATTTCTGATGCTATTACACAGCTAGAAGAAAAAAGTCAGACTTTGACCCGCTCCATTTTTGCCAAATTGACTGATTGGCAAATTTCACAACTGTCCAGACATCCTGGAAGACCTTATACTTTAGATTATATCCAATTGATTTTTAATGATTTTCATGAATTACATGGGGATCGATCATATGCCGATGATCCAGCAATCGTTTGTGGATTAGCCAAACTCGATCAACAAGCAGTGATGATTATTGGGCATCAAAAAGGACGTGATACCAAAGAAAAAATCTATCGTAATTTCGGGATGCCACGTCCAGAAGGCTATCGTAAAGCTTTAAGAATCATGAAATTAGCCGAACGGTTTCAATTGCCAATTATTTGTTTAATCGACACTCCCGGAGCTTATCCGGGAATCGGTGCTGAAGAACGCGGGCAAAGTGAAGCCATCGCGCGCAATTTGTTTGAAATGAGTCAACTCAAAACTCAAGTGATCTGCGTAATTATTGGCGAAGGAGGTTCAGGTGGCGCGTTAGCGATTGGCGTAGGCGATCGATTATTGATGTTGGAGTACAGCACTTACTCGGTTATTTCTCCTGAAGGCTGCGCATCCATTTTGTGGAAAAGTGCCGACAAATGCCAGTTAGCAGCAGAAGCTATGGGAATTACCTCAGATAGAGTAAGAGAACAAGGCTTGCTTGATGAAGTCATCCGTGAACCCTTAGGAGGCGCGCATCGAGATTTCAAAACTACAGCTCACCACTTACACGAAAGTTTAACTAGACAAATTTCTCAATTAAAACAATACACTATCGAAGAATTACTAAGTAAACGTTATCAACGTATGA
>JBEEJU010000188.1:0-3939 GCA_041169045.1 Pseudomonadota bacterium | reverse complement strand
TCAAGTGAAACGTTCTGATAATATTGGGCGTAATGTGATTGATAATTTTAAATCCGCTTGCGAAAGATTTGATAAAACGTTATTTGATAAAAACAAAGCCGAAAATAAATCGGTGGGTTTTATTATTGCTTTTAGTTTCGGCAAAGGCGCAATTCAAGAAGTAGCCCGTTTAAAAACACATGAAAATCTGATTATTCAATTAATAAAAGTTGAAGAGATTATTCCGATTGCCAAAAAACCGACAATTCAGTTACAATTTAATGATTTAGGCATTAATTCTAAAAATGCCCGCGAAATCGAATTTATCGCCACCGCTGAATCCGAATCAGGAATAGAATTTTTTGCTTGGGATTTTAATTATGAAAATGAAAAAGGTTTTAGAGCAGATATTATGATTGATAAAATCGGTAAACAAATTCAAGCTTTTCAAACCGGAACTTATCAAATTGCGGTGAAAGTGGTCGATAATGAAGGGTTAGAAAATCTTGAAATTTTAAAATTAAAAATTAATGGTGTAATTAATCATTCCAACGAAAAATAAGGATCAAACTGAAATCGCGGTAGGTTAGAGTAAAGAATGATTATCACTATACAACCTTGCATCTCTCCAAACCAACGATATACTGCCTAGCTAGCATTATATCAAAGTGCATGATCAGAGTTTGTACCCACCCTTAGACAAAAATCTGGCGCGTAGATAAAACCCATGCTCACCTTTCTTAAAACTGAATGGTATCCAAGTCCTTCCATTGGAATGAGGCTGAATGAACAAGGGGAATTAAAGAAATGAACATAATAGGCATTGATGTCAGCAAAGCAAAACTTGATTACGCTTGGCTTAGAGAAGATGAAAAGCTGAAAACAAAAGTGGTTGATAACACCAAAGATGGCTAGCAAGAACTCATCGAATGGTCTTTAAAAAACACAGGCTTAGAGCTTGCAAAACTGCATTTTATCATGGAGGCAACCGGTATTTATCACCACGGTTGGCAACCTATTTGTTTGATGCGGCGACAAACGTGTCGGTCGTTAATCCGGCGCAAGTAAAATTTTATGGTCAAAGTTTAGGTGTCAAAACGAAAAATGATAAAAAAGACAGCGTGGTGTTAGCACGTTACGGTTTAAAGGAAAATCCCAAGCTGTGGCAGCCAGAAGCGTTAGAAATCAGGGAATTAAAGGCTTTAGTGACCCGTTTGGAGGGGATTGGAAAAGATTTGTAGCGTGAGAAAAACCGCCAGGAAAACGCATCACGATAGAGATATAAATGCGGCGATTAATCTCGCTAATTACGCCGTGAGTTCCACGGTGTCAGCCTGTGGAGCGGAAGGCTCTGGCTCTCGCCCAAAAGCAAGAGTGAAACCATCCGCTATGAAGCAGGAAATTAACACTAAAGCTACCTATAGGTAGGTTTGGGTAGGTTTAATAGAACGGTTTAATGATTAATGAGTACGTTCAAACTCAGCCATAAATTGAATTAAAGCATCCACGCCTTCGTCAGGCATTGCATTATAAATACTGGCACGCATTCCACCAACAGAACGATGTCCTTTTAACGCTAATAAACCTTGTGCTTCCGATTCTTTAACAAAGGCTTTATCTAAATTCGCATCTCTTAAAATAAATGGAATATTCATTCGTGAACGGCAATTCATTTCCACTGGATTAAAATATAATCCTGATTGATCAATCGCAGCATATAATCGATTAGCTTGAGCCATATTTCGTTGCTCAATCGCAGCAATTCCGCCTAATTGTTTTAACCATTGCAATACCAATCCGACTAAATACCAAATATAGGTTGCAGGCGTATTTAACATCGAATCATTTTTGGATTGAATTGCATAATTAAATACTTCGGGTAATGTTGGAGAAACTTCACCAATTAAATCTTCACGAACAATCACAATCGTTACGCCACTGGGTCCCATATTTTTTTGCGCACCAGCATAAATTAAACCATAACGACTTATATCAATTGGACGCGATAAAATATTAGAGGACATATCACAAATTAAAGGCAATTCTTGTGAATTAGGAATTTCATTAAATTCGACACCGTGAATTGTTTCATTACTGGTATAATGCAAATAAGCCGCTTCTTTATCTATTTGCCATTCATCAATCGCTGGAATATAAGTATAATTTTTATCTTTACTAGACGCGGCTATTTTAACTTCACAAAAAGCTTTAGCATCTTTTAAAGCTTTAGTTGACCACGCCCCCGTATCTACATAACAAGCTTTCGTTTTTCCGCGTAAAATATTTTGGGGAATAAATGAAAATTGCCCAGTCGCTCCGCCTTGTAAAAATAAAACTTTATAGTTATCTGGGATAGCTAATAACTCACACAAGTCCTGTTTCATTTGTTCAGCAATAGACATAAATTCTGTACCGCGATGGCTCATTTCCATCACCGACATTCCCGTTCCATGCCAATCTAACATTTCAGTTTGGGCTTGTTTTAATACCGCTTCAGGTAACATTGAAGGACCCGCACTAAAATTAAATACATTACGCATTTTTATTTCTCCATTTATTTTAAAAAATATAATTTTTAACTCTTTCTTATTCATTAAATAAGAAGATTAATCTATTATGACAGACCTGATAAAACAATTCAAATTTATGCTTGATTTTTAACTCTACCTAATTTTTAACATTAGGTAGAGTTTTGAAAATAAAAAACCAATTTTAAATGAATTCAAATATCATTGACGTTGGCTACAAAAGCCAAATTTAACCTCTGAATTCGGTTGCACCACATTATTCCAATCTAAACCTTGCGCGGTAATGATTTTGCCTTTTTGTACATAACTAGCATTCCATAATGAATTGATTTGTCCTTCAATTTCAATACTCACTTTCCAGATTTCTGCCTGAGTTCCTTGATTTTTGACATTCACCTCGGCGCAATAACCTGCGCCCCAATCACTATTGATAATAACGCTGGTTTTTAAAGAGCTAGGGGCATTAAATTCATCATTGTCTATTATCGAACTACAACCCAAATCTGAAGGATAATCAATTACACCATCATTGTCATTATCAATTTTATCAGAACAAGCAGCAATTGAAGTATTTTGATTAAATTCATTATGATCTAATACCGAAATACAGCCGGGATCATTTGGGTAATCTATTAAACCATCATTATCGTTATCCAATCCATCTGAACAAGCGGCTTTACGTCGCCATAAAGTTAATAATAAATCCATTTTATCCTGCCAAGGAGTTAACCAATCATTTTGTAAAATACCTCCAGTATCACCACTATTGGGATTCCATGCCCAATAAAAACCATCAGTTAATTTATTTTCTAATAAATAATTAACAAAAGCTTGTTGCCATATTTTATCTTTAGCTAAACCACCATGACCGAATTTACCACCAAATTCTCCAACATTAATGGTATATCCTTGTTTTGCGAATTGCCCAAAATGTTTATTCCAAATAGTGGGTAAATTCGCTGGAAATTCATTCGCATTAAAATAAGTTTGATTATTGACATCAGGTCCATAAACATGTGGACTTAAAACTAATTTATTTTGGGGAATATTTAACGGATAACATTTTAACGGTTCAAAATTTCCTCCCCACCAATGTCCGTCACGACTACTGCATTCACGACTTTCTTGAATGCCGTCAACATAAATTAATAATTTTGAATTAACCGCTAATATTGCCGCCGCTGCTTTTTCAGCCGCTTTATTCCAATCCGTTTTTGGAGATTGATTACCCCAACTCGCAACCCCATGAGGTTCATTTTTTAAATCAATTCCTAAAAAACGAGGTAAATTTTGATAACGTTTAGCGATAAAAGTTAAATCTTTTATCCATTGCGATTCGCTATAAATATTGGTATACCATAATTCAGAAATCGCTTGGCAATCAGAATTATGATGATCTAATACAATAAAAAATCCTTGTTTATCGAATTCT
>JBEEJU010000187.1:0-27323 GCA_041169045.1 Pseudomonadota bacterium | reverse complement strand
AGTGGTTATCGTTTAGCAGCGACCGGAGCTATTCGTGATACTGCAATTAGTCATGAGGAAATTGCTTATTTTGCTGTTGAATTTTTATTTCATTATTATCCACAATTATTATTGCAGCGATTTCATTTATCACAATTACCTAATACTGAAAAAGAATTTTTACAACAGGTTGGGAAAATGCGCGGTTGTTTGAAAGCAGGAGGGGTGGTTAATTTAGATCAAATGGCGAAAATTTTATTGTCTGAATTACGTTCCGGATTAATTGGTCATCTGAGTTTAGAAACCCCAGAAATGATCGAGCGTGAATTAATTGAATTAGCTATTTTACAAAAACAACAAGCTGAAGAAAAACTCGCTCGTCAAGCAGAACGATTACAAAAATACAAACGCTCTGCTTTTTAACAATAATTAAATCCAAATTTATTTTTATTTCAAGCCTAAACCGTTTTTCAATTGGCTAATAAATTCAGCGCGTAAATTTCCAGCTTTGGTATTGCTACATAATTGACTCTGAATATCAATATCAGTACAACGAATATCTAAAAAAATCTGTAATTTATTTTCTTCTACGATTATTTTAGAAATAGATAAGCTTAAATCAGTAGCAAGTCCCGGAGCGGCAGTGGTGACAATTTTATCGGTATCAATGGTAATTGCAGTGGTCGAATGCGTTTTCACAAAATCACGCGCAATTTGCCACGCTTTATTACATTGTTCATTACCGCTACAATTAAATAAACCTAATTGATCAGTAGCTGGTTCAATTGGTTTTTCATGATCTTCATTCACCGGCGCGATACGTCGAATTTGACTTAAATGAATAAAACGTTGACGATCGACGATATATTTGTTTTGGAATTGATTTCGGTCTTGATTAATCCCAAGAATGGCGATTTTAATTTTTTCAATATCTTTTTGATTGCTTTCAATTCGACGCAATAAATCTGCGGGAGCTTTTTGCCCTTTCTTTTCGTAACCGGCGGCTTCTGTTTGTAGATTAGCAATATCCGTTTCAATTTTTTTAATTTGTTTTTGTTTATCTTGTTCTTGGGCGGCAAAAGCTTTTAATTTATTTTGATGATTCGCATCCATATCTTCAAGTTTAATAAAACTACTTAATAAAGCTTTATCCTCCGCATTTTGTTTAGCGATAATTTGCTCTTGTTGTCTTCTAAGCAAAGTAAGCCGTTTATCCATTTCAATTTGCTCTTTAGTTTTGGCTTTTTCCGTTACGCTGATGACTTGAGCATTTTTATCTAAAGTTTCCCGTTGATGCTGTGCTTGTGTAGGCGGCACTTGATCCGAAAAAGAAACCCGTCCTTGTTCATCTACCCAACGATACATGGTTTTCGCTTCAGCGGTTATTGTCAATGAAGCAAGAAAAAAACTGCTAAATATCAATAATTTAGTCAATTTAAGCGAGAGTAACATAAATAAACACCTTAGAGAATTAAATCAAAAAATGACTAGAAATAGACTGAAATGATAATTATCTAGTCATTTAATTGGGTTTAAGATTAGCAATAGAGTTTTGAAATCAAAACAAATTATACGCTTAATAATTATCCTAATAAATAGGAAAATCGTTCTAATACGGGTTGGGTAAATAATTTTACTGATTCTAATAATAGTAAAATGGCTAATGGCGAAAAATCGAGTCCTTGGATATTTGGAATAAATCGCCGACAACGATTGATCATTGGTTCAGTGATTTGAATCAATAATTGATACGCTGGATGATATTCATTAGGATTAAACCAACTTAATATCGCGCGGGCAAATATCGCAAAAATAAAAATATTTAAGCTTAAAATAACCAATTCTGAAATCGCTCGCACGATTAAAGTAAATATACTGGTTTTGACATCTTGTAAAAGCAAAATGGAAATTTCTGCCGCCATTTGTAATAATAAAGCCAATACAATTGCTGAAGTATCCCATTTACCTATCGCAGGAATCCAACGACGCAGCCATTTTAAAGGCGGATGTGTAATCGAAACAATGACTGAGGCAATTGGATTACGAAAATTAACCCTTAATGATTGGAATAAGAAGCGTAACATCACGGCTAAAATATACAGCGAAAATAAGCTATGAATTAAAAACATTAAGGGAACGGTAATATAATTCGGATTCATGAATTAGATTCCCGATAATTCTTTAGACATTTCAATCGAACGTTGTTGTGCCGCTAATAAAGCGTTAGCAACCAATTCGGTAAAATGACCTTGTTCGAACATTTCAATGGCTTTTTGAGTCGTGCCATTGGGAGAGGTCACACGATGTCGTAATTGTTGAGGCGATTCGGTCGATTCTAAAGCAATTTTTGCCGCGCCTAAAGCGGTTTGTTGAATCAGTAAACGCGCCATTTCGGTGCTTAATCCCATTTGAATCGCGGCGATTTCCATCGCTTCCATTAACAGAAAATAATACGCCGGGCCACTGCCGGATACCGCAGTGACAATATCTAATACCGATTCCTGTTCTACCCACAGCGAAATTCCGACTGCACGCAAAATATTTTCAGCTAAATTGCGTTGTTCTTCATTAACGTTTGCATTCGCATATAGCGCGGTAGCTCCGGTCAAAACCAAAGCCGGTGTATTAGGCATACATCGCACAATCGCTACTTGTTCCCCTAACCAACGACTTAAACTTTGTTGAGTAATGCCTGCGGCAATTGAAACCACCAACGTCGATTTTTGCTGAACTGACTCAGCAATTTCTTCAGCAACCGATTGTAAAATCTGAGGTTTGACCGCTAAAACCACAACCTCTACTGCTTCAATTACCGCTCGATTATCTGAACAAACATTGACATTTAATTGTGTAAAATTTTGTAATGTTTGAGAATTAACATCAGATACCCAAAGTTGTGCAGCCGCATGACCACTGGTAATTAAGCCATTAATCAAACTGGAAGCCATATTACCGCCACCAATAAAACCAATTTTTTTTGTTCTCATGAATGATATTAGAAATGTTTTGAAATCAATAAGGCAATAATTCTGTTAAACGATTAGCGTTTTAAATCTTTTAAACTAAAATCATCTAAATATAATACCAAGCCTCCAATCACTATTGATAATAAATAGCTTAAGGTTGGTGAATTTGGAAATAAATATAAATCTGCTAGCCCCCAAATTCCTCGCCATAACATAATAATTGCACACATTACAATTACTGCATTAATAATTGGATGTAAGTTTTTTAATCCTGCTAACGGCGAATGGGCTTTTAGTGTTTCAAAGGGATTACTCATAAAGATGCCTTAAAAAAGTAAAATAGTCATCATTTAAAGATTGAACTGCGCTTTATGATGATAAATTAACCGCGACAAATCATCGCGGTTAATTATAATCATCTAAATTAGAAGTATGATTGAATTAAAATAGCGATCATTTTTAGCTTCAATGAATTCAACAATAAATAAATTAACGATGAAATAATAATATTGAAAAACATTGAAGACTAAAAAATCAAAACGGGCAATTACTGTAAGACTTTGTGTCCGCGTCCAGTCATGCAATCGTTGTAAGCTTTTTTGTATTTGGAATCCGACTCATAACCTTGTTTAGCCGCTCCGCCAATTCCGCCGGCAGTTCCGCCAATCATGGCAGATTTAGCTACATCATTACCTGAGACCGCACCGACAATCGCGCCGGTTGCAGCACCAATCGCGCCGCCTACTGCAGTACCAATAGCGGTTTCGGTTGCAGTGTTACCCGATGCTTGACGCGCAATTTCTTCACATTGTTGTAAATCAACATTAACGTTAGCCGCATTTGGGCTATTTTTGGTATCGACTGCTGGCGTATAACCACGTGTTTGCGCACAGGCGACTAACAATAAGCTGCTCACAATCAACGCGGAAGCAAAAATTTGTTTCATAAAAGTGATCCTTTTTAAAATGGAAGTTAGAAAGATAAACTAGCAACATATAATATAACTAAAATTGCTGAATTCAACTTAAATTGTCTGTTTGATTCATGGTTTTCATCGCTTCAGCAACCCACTGTTCAGCTTGAGCATTCACTTGTTTAGGTTTTTGCCCTACAGTTTCTATCACAGGACCAATTTTCACTTGAATGATCCCAGGATATTTTAAAAAACTGTATCTAGGCCAAACTGCGCCTGCATTATGCGCCAAAGGCAATATCGGAACTTGGGCTTTACAAGCTAACATCGCGCCGCCAGCATTAAATACCGTTTTTTGATTTACTGCGGTACGAGTGCCTTCAGGAAATACTACTACCCATAATCCCTGTGCTAACGCTTGTGTACCTTGTTCCAATAAAGCGCGTAATGCCTGAGTTTGTTGCGAACGATCAATAGTAATCGGTTTTAAAACAGCAAATGCCCAGCCGCCCAAAGGAATCCACAATAAAGAGCGTTTTGCCAACACGGTTTGTGTCGGTAATAAATAACGAAAAGCTAGCGTTTCCCACGCGGATTGATGTTTACTTAAAACCACTACCGGACGATCTTGGGGAATATTCTCGCTGCCTTCAATACGGTAATGAATTCCACAACACCAAGCTTCCATCATTAATACGGAATGACACCACGCACGAGATAATCGATAACGATATTCAAAGGGGAATATAACACCCGCTATAATAACAGGCGATACAAATAATAACGATAACATTGAATAAATAAAAAACGCAGTTGAGCCTAAATAAACTCGTAAATTAGCTTTGGGTAATGAGGTAACAGGCGGCATCGTAAAGTGTCTCAAAATTTAAAATAGATAAATCAGGATGAGCGGTTAAAGTCGCTAATCCTTTTCCCGTTTTGACCAAAATAGGAATGGCATTCACAGCAATCGCTGTTTGAATATCACTGAGCCGATCCCCAATAAAATATAATCCGCTTAATTCAACTGGATAATCTCGACTAAATTGTTGTAATAAACCAGCTTTTGGCTTACGACAATTGCAATTCATTTCTGGAGCATGAGGACAATAATAAATCGCGGTAATTTCTCCAGAATAATCAGCTAATAAGCGTCGCATTTTAGCGTGCATTTGTTCTAAGATTTCTACTGTATAATATCCTCTTGCTAAACCGGATTGATTAGAAATAACGATCACTTTAAATCCATAACGATTTAATAAAGCAATTGCTTCTAAACTTCTAGGAATTGGCTGCCATTCTTCTACCGATTTAATATAATCGGCTGAATCTTGATTAATTACGCCATCACGATCTAAAAAAATATATCGTTGATTCATGATGATTTTACGATGAATAAATTACGCATATTGTTGCGCAAACTTCTGAATAAAAGTCGGTAATTGATCGATAGGTAAATGGTTAATACCCGCCGCGCCTTTTCGTCCACCGCCGGTAGCGAATGCTGAACACAATTCATCAGCTCCGGTTTTATTAATTAACGGTGCGCGAACGCTAATTAAATAACCATTTTGCGAATTAATCGTTAAAATAGCATGAGCGCGTTGCGGAAAACGATTCGCTAATTCATTACCAAATACGCCGCTAATTCTTCTTGACCAAGGTAAATCAGGTAATAAATAAACTGCGATATTTTGATTTTCAAATTCAGTAGGCGTTGCTAAAGCTACAGTTAAATCTTGTTGATAAGCGTGTAATAATTGTTGATATAATTCAGCTTGATCTTGAATAAAATCTAAAGGCGAATGATAAGGAATTAATTGTTGATATAATTTATCAGGCTGAATAGGCAAATCCGATAATTGATGACCATAACTATTATAATTAATACAAATGCCTAAATTTTTTAATAAATGTAATTCATTTTCGCTTAATGCTAATTCCGTAGCAGTTTTTATCGCGCTTTGTTCTAAATTATCACCGAAAGCTGCGACTACTGCCCAAGCTGAGAATTGATTTTGTAAATAGTGATTCACTAATAAACTGGTACATAAATTCGGATCAGTATCGATTAAAGTGGTTAAACGTGGATGTATCGGAATATCGCCTGCTTGATGATGATCAACATAAAAAATTTCGGCACCCGCTGATAATAATCGCTGTAAATCCGTGATATTTTTCGCTAATGAAATATCTAATACGCTAATTTGATCCTCGGCGTTTGCCTGAACTCGACTCAATAATTCAATGTCGCGCTTAACTCCGGTTACTAATAATGAAGTTTTAGGCTGGGCTAAACGCAATTGAATTAAAGCGCAGATGCCATCTGCATCACCATTAAAAACATCAATTTGCATGAATTTTGTCTATGATAAAATTGAAAAACGTTATTTTACGCGATTATTTGAGCAATTCCAGTCATCTTTATTTAGGCTGGATTCTGATTAAAACAGTGGATAATGCTAAAAATGTAGTTTACGATTTAAAGTTATTTTTTTAATAATTAATTAGGCTTGTATCGATGAATACAGTTCCCATACTAAGCGAAATGTTTATTTATCCAGTCAAATCGTTAGCCGGCATTGCTGTAGATGAATGGCCAGTGGTAGCGACTGGATTGTTGTATGATCGCCAATGGATGCTTATTGATGAACAACAGCAATTTTTGTCACAGCGTCAGTTACCGCAAATGGCATTGATTCAGACGGCGTTGAATGAGGAATGTTTAATATTATCCGCGCCTTCAATGCCAAGTTTGTCTTTACCTTTATTGCCGGAATTGGGTCATTCACTGAAAGTCCAAATTTGGCAAGATTATTGTGTCGCTCATTCGGTATCTAGGCAGGCGGATGAATGGTTTAGTCAATATTTAGGTCGTGAATGTCAACTGGTCTATCAAACCACAGATTGTCAACGTTCAGTCGATGCGAATTATGCTTTAGCTACGGATCAAGTGAGTTGGGCTGATGGATTTCCTTTTTTAGTGATTTCTGAAGCATCGTTAGCCGCTTTAAATGCCGCAATGAATTTAAGATTGTCTATGCAACGTTTTAGACCCAATTTGGTGATTGCCCATTGTCATAGTTATGCCGAAGATTATTGGCGGCAGATTCAAATTGGTGCAATTGAATTTAGATTACCTAAAGCCTGTTCGCGTTGCGCAGTGCCTGCTATTGATCCTGAAACCGGTCGTATTGATAAAGAACCGTTAGCAACGCTGAATCGTTTACGCAAATGGCAAAACAAGGTCTATTTTGGACAAAATGCGCTGCATAACCAACCGGGAATTTTACGAGTGGGTGATCGTGTGATAGTTAAGGAAATCGGTGATCCGCAGCCAGCTTTAAGCTAAACGGTTTTAACGTTTTGTTTCCTCCGGAGATTTTGCTTCACAACTGGCTTGATCTGTAGTCGGAGCAGAGTTGCAGTTTTGAACCACTACTGAATTCGCTGTTTTGCCGACTTTTTTCTTTTTAGAGTGGGGAGAATTTATGAGTAAAATGATAGCGATAAGGGTAATCACCGTGATTAATTCCAGCAAGGTAAAGCCGAAAAATTTTTTAAACGCGATCATTACAGTTATCTCTATATTTTATCCAAAGCCAAACCATAGCATAGCGTGATTTATTTTAAGCGTAAAGCGTTTATAACCACCCGTTTATTAGCATTTGTTTAACAATAAGCCTATTGACATTGCAAATGTTTAGCCACTTTTTCCAATTTATGTCAGACTCAAAACCGCCGGTCAGATTTTATAATCATTTATATATTCAAGTTATTATTGCTGTCATTTTAGCGGCGATTTTGGGTTATTATCGCCCTGATTTAGCCATCAAAATGAAACCAATAGGAGATGGCTTTGTTAGATTGATAAAAATGCTGATTCCATTACTCATTTTTTTTACCATTGCAACCGGAATTGCCAATATTCAAGATATAAAAAAATTAGGTCGAGTCGGCATTAAAACTCTGGTTTATTTTGAATCAATTAGCACTTTCGCTTTATTAATCGGATTAGCGGTTGTACATTTAATTCAACCTGGCGTAGGAATGAATATTAATCCTAATAATTTAAATACTCAAGATTTACCGGTATTGAATCCTGAAAATTCCCCTCAGAATATTATCGATTTGTTAATTCCTTTAAGTATTATTGAAGCTTTTGCAAAGGGAAATATATTACATATTTTATTATTTTCGATATTGTTTGGCATTACTTTAGCTGGTGTTAGAGATGAAAATAAATTATATTTATTTTTTGATAAAATTACCCACGCGATGTTTATTTTAATTTCGATGTTAATGAAATTGTCCCCTTTGGGAGCTTTTGGTGCAATGGCATACACAGTAGGAAAATTAGGTATTGAAACTTTATTGCCGTTGTTTAAATTAATGGGATGTTTTTATTTAACTTGTTTATTATTTATTTTTATTGTTTTAGGATTTATTTGCCGATATATTGGCTGTAATATTTTTAAATTGATTACTTATTTACGCGAAGAATTATTAATTGTTTTAGGCACCGCTTCATCTGAATCTGTATTTGCCCAAATTATGACAAAATTACAACGTTTAGGTTGCTCAAAATCGATTGTTAATTTAGTAATTCCTACCGGATATTCATTTAATTTAGATGGGACTTGTATTTATTTATCAATTGCAGTTATTTTTATCGCCCAAGCCACCAATACGCCTATAAGTTTAGAGCAAGAAGTTATGTTATTTGCGGTATTATTATTGACTTCTAAAGGAGCTGCGGGAATTACAGGTAGTGAACTTGTTGTATTAGCAGCAACTTTATCGGTTATTCCAACTATACCCGTAGAAGGTGTACTAATTATTTCAGGAATTGACCGATTTATGTCCGAAGCACGATCTTTAACGAATTTAATTGGGAATAGCGTGGCAACATTAGTTGCAGCACATTGGGAAGGCGAATTAGATCATCAACGATTACAACAACAATTAGATTCATTTTCCAAATCTAAAAAACAATAACCATTCATTTGAAATACATGACAATTTTGCAAAGAGAATCTCAATGTTTGCTAAAAAAATGCGATTATCATTTCTTAAAATAACGATTTATTCTACAGTTGGATTAAGCTTAGGTTATTTAAATGGCTGCCAATATTTACCAAAATCATTTAATAAAATAGAGCCTGAAAAATTTTCTTCTATTCCGGCATTAATTCCAGTTCGCAATGTTGGAAATTGGATGTTAGATGATTATGTACAAACTCAACAATTATCCAGCGATTCAATAAATCCAAAAGTGCCATCAATAGTGGCAACAACCCCTATTCCTAATCGATTACAAATGCTGGATATATTAACCACTTATTATCAAGCATTATTGCAAATCATTGCGCAAAATCCCTTAGGTGTTCAACAAGAAACCGAAACGTTATTACAACAATTAACACAATTATCCACTGAAACAGCGGATAAACCCCCTTTAGATTTTGCGCCATTACTCATTGATTTTAGTCAATTATTAACGCAAATGCGACAACAATATCAAACGCCAATGGTTGCATCTGTATTTAAACAACATTTTCCTGCTTTAGCAAAACCTTTATTATTAACTTTACGTCAAGATTGTACGGTATTTTATCAAGCGCATTATCAATTATATCAACAACAACAGCAGCAATATTTACAACAATTAAATGAAGCTCGCCAACAATTTTATCGTCAAACTATTTTATTATCGACCACCAAACAAAAACAATTAGTTTTACCAATGATTGAGACGATTAATCGTCGTTTAACGGTCAGTGAGTTTCAGAATTTACCCGCATTAAAATTGCCTACGCAATCCGGTCAATCGAATGACACTTTAATTATGGCGCGATTAGGAGTAGAAAAAGAGAAAATATTAACGATTTTAGATCAAAGAGAACAACAAACGATTCAATTAAAAAATTATAAAAAAATGTTATTACGTTATCGCAAAATGTTAAATCGATTAGATGCGCATTTAAAACACACGGTATTGGCTTTACAACAACAACCGCCTTTAGATATTACGGCTTCTGCACAAGCTTTTGATCAAGCTTTAACTCAAGTGCAACAAGCATATGCGAATTATCAACACAATCTTTAGCAATTAAGATTTATTTAACCAGCGATTCACTTCGCGTAAATTATCTTCATTAATCATTCCAGTGGCATATAAAAATCGAATGCGATTTTTAATATAAGTGTATTTCACTTGAGTTAATTCACGTTTAGCACGAAATACATTTTGTTGCGCTGTTAGAACATCGGCTATGGTTTCCACGCCATAATATAAACTTTTTACCATCGATTCATATGATTTTTTTGCAGAAAATATCGCCTTTTCTGCGGCTTGAATTCGATTATAACTGGCATTAGTGGTTAAAAAAGCATCTCGAGTTTCTTTAATCACCGCCCGTAATTTACTTTCATGATCATATCGTGTTAAAGTCATTCTATATTGCGCTTCATTAATTCTTTCTATTCCAGCACCGCCGCTAAATAGTGGAACTGTAATATTCAGTGCAGCCGAGCCTACTTCAGTATTACCAATATTACTGCTTTGATAACCGGTATTGGTTAAATAATAATTTAATTGCAAATCGACTACTGGTAAATTACGCGCTTGTTGTACACTTAAATTATCCGCAGCCGCTTCAATCGCTTTAAATTGGGCTAATAAAGCCGGATTTTGACTTTTTGCCACATCTAACCATTTTTCTAATTTACCTTCTAAAGGTCGATATAATAATTGTTCAGATAATTTTTTTAATGCGACCGGAGCTTGTCCAGTTAATTCGGCTAATCCTTCTTTAGCAACCGCGACATTTTTTTCTAATTCAATAGCATCCGCTTTTAATTTATCCAATCGAGCTTCAATATCATATAAATCGGTGACCTTGATTAACTGTTTTTCATATTGCTGTTGAACTTGATTAAGCGTTTTTTCCATTAGTCGAATTTCAGTTTGTACTAAATACAATTGATCTTCAGCTTCTAATACCGAAAAATAGCGATCAACTACATCCAGCATTAATTTATTAACCGTTTCGGTATTTTCTATAGTGACTTGATCTTGTATTTTTTGAGCGCGTTTCCAATTCCAAAATTTAGCAAAATCAATCACAGTTTGCGTTAATGACAAGGTATAACGAGTTCCCACATAATTTTCATTAGTATGACCAGTTCCGGTTCTGGTTTGCACTTCACGTCGTTGATCATTAAACGACCAGTTTGCACTGCCATTCACTTGAGGTAGCATTTCACCGAACGCTTGTCCTTTTTGCGCATCAACAATTTGAATTTGTAATTGTGCCGCTTGAATTTTTGGATCAGCAGTTAAAGCCTGTTGGTAAACAGTCATTAAATCTTGAGCGAGCAGATTTTGTGTCAAAGAGAATAGCCAACACAGGCTGATAAATTGCCATTTTTGCATTTTGCTTAATCCTCAATTAACGCATGAGCGATTGCATTAGTAATAGGTTGGGTTAAATATTCGTATAAAGTTCGCTCTCCGGTTTTAATTAACACTTCAGCAGGCATTCCAGGGACAAGTTCAAAATGCGCTTCATCGTGCAATTTTTTTAAACTTTCAGGAGTGACTTCAACTCTAGCTTGATAGTAGGGTACGCCTGTACGTTCATCGACTAAACTGTCAGCGGAAATATGCGTAACTTTGCCGTACATCACTGGAGTTTTCGCTTGTTTAAAAGCACTAAAACGAATTTCGGCGGTTAAACCAATACGAACCCGATCAATGTCAATCGGCGATACTCGTGAATCAACAATTAATTCAGCATCTTGCGGCACAATATCTAAAATCGGTTTTCCTGGCGTGATGACTCCGCCTTCAGTGTGTACTGATAACCCCAAAACCCTTCCACTGACAGGGGCTTTAATTACCATATGATCCAACTTATCCTGAGTCGCGGTCAAACGTTCAGTAATATCATACAATTGTGTTTCACCCTCGCTGAGTTTATTTGCCACTTCTTCTTGGAATCTTTGCTCAACTTGTAGAATTTGTAATCGAGTTTCCCCTTGCTGCATTTGGCTGCTGGCAATTTCGGCAGTTAATTGCGCAATTTCACCTTGGTTCAGAGCGTAACTACGCTGTAAATCGCGCAATCGTTGTTTATCTGCAAATCCTTGCGCCACTAAATCTTTCAAATCAGCAATTTCATCAGCATATGAAGCGATTAATTCCCGTTTGCTACGAATTTGACCTTCCATGCCTCTTATTTTAGAGCTAATTTCCTCAACTCTTTGTTTTAAAACTAAAATTTCACCTTCGTAAGCGTGCCTACGAGAAGTAAACAGGTGCATTTCACTGCGTTTTGCTTCCTCAATCCGACTGTCATTCAATTGGTTAAGCGTTGTCGGAAATAAAACGGCGGCTAAATGATCTCGTTCAGCATGTAATCGTGCAACTTGTGCGGTTAAACCGACAAATTGCCCGCGAGTAATTTCTTGTTGTGCTTTAGCTTGAGTGTCATCCAAAATCAGCAGTGGCTGTCCTTCTTTGACAATATCCCCATCTTTTGCCAGTAATTTACCCACAATTCCGCCATCTAAATGTTGTACCGTTTTTTTATGAGATTTAACGACCACGGTTCCGGGCGCAGAGGCTGAACTGTCTATGGGAGCGGTATAAGCCCATCCCCCAAAAATACCAACACTGATGGCTAAAATTCCAAAACCAATATAGCGAATCGGTCTATCATCGATATGTAGCGGCGAGACCGGTTTTGTAACCTGAATTTCATTAAACGTTTTTTTCATAATCAATTAATTTAAACTGCGCACAGGAGTGGCGGTTGCCGCAGGTTGAGGGGCTTGAGCTTGTTGTTGTTTTTGTAAATGCGCAATCACCTGTTCCCTAGGTCCATACAAAGCCAAAATGCCTTCCCTTAAGATCAACAATTTATCCACTTTAGCCAAAATATTATTACGGTGAGTCACGATGATGACGGTGGATTTTAGAGCTTTGAGTTGTTGTAAAGCACGTTCTAAAGCGAGTTCACCTTGATCATCTAAATTAGAATTCGGTTCATCTAATACGACTAATATCGGATTACCATATAAAGCGCGCGCTAATCCAATCCGTTGACGTTGTCCACCGGATAAATTTCCGCCACTTGCGCCGATAAAAGTATCGTAACCTTCAGGCAATCGTAAGATTAAATCATGCACATCAGCCATTTTAGCGGCGGCAACCACTTTTTCAGGATCAACTTCGCCAAAACGAGAAATATTTTCGCTAATCGTACCATCAAATAATTCAATATCTTGGGGTAAATAGCCAACAAAATCCCCGAGTTTATCGCGATCCCATTGAGAAATTTCAGCACCATCTAAGCGAATATTGCCACTAGCTGTAGGCCACACCCCCAACAGGGCGCGTGCTAAACTGGATTTTCCTGAACCACTAGGACCAATCACGCCAACAATATCGCCTTTTTCAATAGTTAAACCAATATTTTTTAACACAGGGGTTTTTGAACCTGGGGGGACAACGGTCGCTGCTTCTAGCTGAATTTTGCCTTCTGGATTAGGTAATAACATGCGCTCTTTATCAGCAGGAATTTGTAATAATAGATCATTTAAACGTTGGTATTGTCCACGAGCTGCAATAAATCCTTTCCAACTAGCGATCATCAAATCGATAGGAGCTAAAGCTCGACCCAATAAAATCGAACCTGCAATCATTAAACCTGGACTAATTTCGTGTAAAATTGATAAATACGCACCTAATGCAAGAATTAGGGATTGAGAAGAGAGGCGAATAATTTTAGATAATCCCGTGAGTAATCCAGCTCTGGAACTAGCTATCGCTTGTAAATCCAATACTTTTACCGCGCCTTCAAACCAACGTTTGCGAATGTGCGGCAACATCCCCATAGATTCAATCACTTCGGCATTGCGTAAATTTTTATGCACTAAATTTCGATTAATCATCGATAAATTATTGGCATCATTAAGAATTTTTTTTGTACTTTTTTCAGTGGCAATGGCAACAATGCTTAAAAGTCCGCCAGTCAGCACTGATGCCCAACCGTACCAAGGGTGAAATGCAAATAACAAAGCCATATAAATAGGCATCCAAGGCGCATCAAAGAAGGCGAATAAGCCGTTGCCAGTTAAAAATTGGCGTAAACCGGTTAAATCGTCTAAAGGCTGCGTGGTGACGCGTTGCCCACCGGAGTACAAAGATTGTTTGAAAGCCAATTTAAATAAGCGTTCGTTGAGTAAAGTTTCTAATTTAGTGCTGACTCGTACTAAAATTTGCGAACGTACCCATTCTAACGCTCCTAAAGTAACAAATAAAAATAACATAATTAAAGTCAGTAAGACTAAAGTTGCCTCGTTACTGGTAGGAACCACACGATCGTACAATTGCATCATGTAGATGGAGGGAACTAACATCAAAAAGTTAATTACCATGCTGAATAAAGCCGCGGATAAAAATGCCCCTCTGCACAATTTTAAGGCTTCTTGTAAATCAGAGCGTACAGTCTTCTTCATTTGCGCCAAGAAATAATCATCAAAAGTGGTGTATGATTACACAGACTCGCTTTAAGCTCAAATTGTAATTCATAATAAGTCTTTCAATCGACTGATTTTAATTTTTATGTCTTTTCAAACTGTCATTCATTTGCTCACAGGTCAATTACAAGTTTCGATTCAAGCAGATACACAAACTGTGGAACATTATTTAGGTTTTGCTGCGCGAAATAATCCTAAACGCGGATTTTTATTTGTGAATAAAGTTTTAGGAAAACATTATCCCTGTAAACCTTCAGTAATGTTACAAAGCTATCAGAAATTGGTGAATTTATTAAATCCTTTATTGGCTAATTCTGAAAAAATAGTTTTTATGGGGATGGCAGAAACGGCTACTGCTTTGGGTTTAGGAATTTATCAACAATGGCTATTGCATAATACTTCGCAATCAACGATTTATTGTCAAACAACCCGTTATTTTTTAGCGGATTACGATTATTTACCTTTTGAAGAAAGTCATAGTCATCAAACCGATTTTTATTTATATTTTCCTGTAGATTCATTATTAAAAAATATTTTTAATCATGCAGATACTTTAGTGTTAATTGATGATGAAATTAGTACCGGAAATACCTTTGCCAATTTGATTAATGCTTATCGTAATAGCAATCCTTATTTACGACAAGTCATTATTGTCAGTTTATTAAATGTAGCGACTGAAGAAGCTCGACAAAGAGTCGCTGATTTAACCCAAATCCCGATTGATTGGTTATCGTTATTAAATGGAAATTATCACTTTCAATCGAATCCAGATTTTCAATTTAATCCTATCGTTAATTCAACCATAAAATCTTGTAAAAAACAGTTATTATCGGTGAGTTACGGTCGCTTAGGATTGAATCAATTAATCACTCCGCCTATTCAAAAACTGTTAGCAATCACAAAACATTGGAAAGCATCCGATAAAATTTTAGTTTTAGGAACGGGAGAGTTTATCTATCCGGCTTATTTAATTGGATTATTTTTAGAACAACAAGGGTATCAGGTATGGGTGCAATCAACGACTCGTTCACCTATTTTATTAGGAGAAACGATTAAGGATATTATTTCTTTTAAAGATAATTATGCTGAAAATATCACGAATTATTTATACAATTTTAATCTCAATCATTACGATCAAGTGCTGATTTGCCACGAAACGCCAACCAATCAAGAATTAACGGATTTATTAGCCTTATTTAATGCAACTTCATTTTTATTTTCTGAATGATGAAACAGTTTATTTTTGTTGATTTAGATGATACCTTATTTCAAACTCGACGTAAATGTAAGGATAATCAGTTGCTTTTTCCTGCGGCAAACGATCAAGAAGGATTGCCTGCTTCTTTTTTTACAGAAAAACAATTCTATTTGTTTAATTTATTAAAACAAAATTGTGAAATCATTCCCACAACTGCGCGAAATTATCAGGCTTTTTATCGCACAGAATTATCAAAAAATTTTGCATATGCAATTTTAAATCACGGTGGTATTATTTTGAATCGAAATGGTGATATTCATCAGTTATGGTTCGAGCATATCCAAAATTTAGTCAATCAACAATTAGATGAATTATTAGCATTAATGAATGATTTGCAATCCATAATTGCGCGGCACTATTCCCAATTATATATACGTTTAGTTAATGACTGTCAATTAAATTTCTATATTTTGATTAAGCATGTTGCTAAATATACGCCGGCTTTAAATGAATTAAAAGTAAATATTGTAGAACCGTATCTAGTTGAAAAATTACCTAATTTTTATTATCATTTTAATGACAATAATTTAACGATACTTCCTAAATTTTTAAATAAATATCATGCGGTTAAATTTATACAAACTGAATTAGCACAACAACAACCTTATATTAGTTTTGGTATGGGAGATAGTTTAACCGATTTGGCTTATATGCAATTATGCGATTATATGATTACGCCGAATAATAGCCAAATTAACCAACATTGTTTTGAAATTTACACCCAACCCTTTTCGACTATATCATGAAGGTATTTTCTGGAAGTTATTTAGCAACAGATGTAGAAATTTTATTAAAACCGATTCAAATTCCTACGGTTTCAATTGAGGAAAAAGAATATTTAATTCAAACTGGAGAAAAACATTATAGCGAATTAATTAGTGCAGAAACCTTGCCTTCTACAGAATATTTATCACTTTTTTATCATTTATTAACCCTGAATCGTCAACGATTAGCGACAGATTTAATTCGATTAGCAATTAAAATTCACCAATCACGAGATTCACAATCAATTGTTTTAGTTTCTTTAGTGCGTGCTGGAACGCCAATTGGCATTTTATTAAAAAGAATTTTACAGAGCTATTTAAATTGTTCAGTTAAACATTATGCAATTTCAATTATTCGAGATTTAGGGATTGATTATAATGCTTTGAATTATATTTTGACTCAACATTCAGAACAAGAATTGATTTTTATTGATGGATGGACGGGTAAAGGCGTAATTTCAGCAACTTTGAAAAAATCAATTGCTCAATTTAATCAGCAATATCAACGAAAGGTTGCCTCAGATTTATATGTGTTAAATGATATAGCGGGCGTTGCTACGGTTTGTGCGAGTTTTGACGATTATATTGTGCCATCGGGATTATTAAATTCAACCATTTCAGGTTTAATTAGCCGTTCTATTTTAAATAAAAATTATCTTAATGCAGCGGATTTTCATGGATGTTTATATTATCAACAATTTGAATCGGCTGATTTAAGTCAATGGTTTATTGAACAAATGATGGTGGAAATTAATCATTCTTGGGAGTATTTATCAACGATGCCAATTAATCATTATGGCAATCCAATTGATTATCAAAAACAATTATCTTTAATGATCCAATATATTCAACAACACTATGAAATTAACAATGTACATTTAATTAAACCCGGAATTAGCGAAGCGACTCGCGTTT
Organism: Pseudomonadota bacterium; assembly: GCA_041169045.1. Classification (GTDB taxonomy): domain Bacteria; phylum Pseudomonadota; class Gammaproteobacteria; order Methylococcales; family Methylomonadaceae; genus CAIQWF01. Next base: position 9,980 of record JBEEJU010000187.1, on the reverse strand, counting down.
TATTACGTCGTAAACCTTATTTATTGTTATTAAAAAATAAACAGGCTGAAGAAACGAAACATTTACAAATTTTAGCCCATCAAAAACAAGTACCTATTATTGAAAATTGTATTATGCCTTATCAAGCTATAGCCATTATTGCGGATATTCATCATGATTGATGTTTTAAAATTAGGGGCGACTTTATATATTCCCGCTACCAGACCAAATTTAGCACAAATAGCGAATGGATTAAAATATCCACATTTACGCTCAATGATTTTTTGTACTGAAGATTCAATTTTAGATAAAGATATTGAATTAGCGTTAGCAAAAATTCAGGAATTATTAGAAATTATAGAACCGAGTCATAAATTGCATTTTATTCGAGTTCGCAGTCCTAGCGTTATGGAAAGAGTATTACAATTTAAACATATTGAGAAAATTCATGGTTTTGTTTTTCCCAAAGTGGATTTAAAAAATGTGGATGCTTATTTCGCGCCTTTAATGGGATATAAATTTAAAAATATGTTGACCTTAGAATCAAGAGAGGTATTTGAGCAAAATAAAATGTGTATATTACGCGATCATTTATTGGATGCTAATTATCAATCTTCTATTTTAGCGTTAAGAATTGGTGGAAATGATTTATTACAGCATTTAGGATTACGCCGTCCTTTAGATAGAACTTTATATGAAACGCCATTAGGATTTATTATTTATCAATTAATTAATATTTTTAAACCCTATGGTTTTGCATTAACCGCGCCCGTTTTTGAGCATTTAAATAAAATTGAATTGTTAATTCGTGAAACTCAACAAGATATTAGTTGTGGTTTGATTGGAAAAACCGCGATTCATCCCGACCAAATTAGCCTGATTGAAACGTGTTATCAAGTTGGACAAGATGAATTAGAAATTGCTGAAGCTATTTTGCATGAAAAAGCGGCAGCCGTTTTTAAAATGAATGATTCGATGTGCGAAGTGGCTACCCATCGTGCTTGGGCTAATAACCTTATTCGTCGTAGTCAAGTTTATGGTAGTATTTAACCATTCATTTAACGAAACCGTTAAGCTGCGATTAAGCTAAAGCTATTGATTTACTAACAAAAATTGGCAATTGGCGGTCTATATTTGCCTAAAGTTAAACCTAATCTTTTAATGGTTGTTTTAGTGGCTAATTTTTAAGTGATTGTTATTTAAATCATTTATAAAAGTTAATTTTTTGAGTGTGGATTTTATGCTCTGAAAATTCACTTTGATTATGCTATACTAAATTTTACTTGCACACTGATATTTTTCGATTGAAAACTTTGATTGAATCGAGTGTGTTTTTGACAATGTTGTTCCTTAATTTTAGATATTATTATGAAAGAAAATAAATCTTCTTTAGTTGTTGCTATTAGCAGCCTGTTAATCGCTGGATTAGTATCCATCAATGCTTATGCGGCAGACCCTGTTCCAGTGACTGATGCTCCCGCTGCTACTTCAGCACCAGCAACGACTGATGTTGCTCCAGCTGCTGCTCCAGCAACCTCTTCGACTGACGCGGCTGCTGCTCCTTCCTCAACCTCGACTGATGCGGCTGCTGCTCCGACTACGGAGAAAAAAGCTCATAAAGCTCATAAAAGTCATCACAAAGCTAAGAAAAAAGTAGTTAAAGTTAAAAAAGCTAAGAAAAAATCAGTTAAAAAAGTATCTCACAAAAAATCTCATCACGCTAAAAAAGCAGCACCAGCCACTGACAGTTCAGCCGCTCCAGCAGCTCCAGCTTCTACCGAAGCAGCTCCAGCAGCTCCAGCTCCTGTCGAAGCCGCTCCAGCAGCACCTGCTCCTGTTCCAGCACAATAATTCTGCTGTTTAGCAATTGCCAATACGGTCTCTGGAATGCGTAACTATCGTATTCCAGAGCATCAGTGTTTTAAATCAACTTATTGATTTTTCAATTACTTACCACAAAGATTCACCCGTTTCTGGATTATACATTTCGTGAGTAATCGTGTGACGATTTTTTGTCAATTCGGCTAAACTGGGAGAATTGGTCATTGCGCGTTGAATCGCTAATTTCATTGCCTCATAATTAGTACGATAAATTTCTTTACGGTCTAATTTTGGGTTGGTAGCACATTCAGGTGCAATCCATAACATCGCAATAATACAAAGATTATCTACTTGATCCGCTGGAATTAACCCTTCATTTACGCTGTCTAGTACTGCGTCCGCGACTGCTGATTGAACCGGCCCACCCAGTAAATTAACATACGCATTACTTTTAATGGTTGATTTAGAAACCATCATCGTTGCGGGTCTAACTTGTTGATTACACGCCCGAATAGCAAACATACGAGTGTGTCCTATGGTTTGCCCCATCATGGTTGCAAAGGCATGACCGGCTGGTCCTTTCACATCACCAATTAAAATTTCTGGCATAGCGTCTTCGCCTTGACCATTGTTAGAAAAAACAGTGGCTTCTCCCGTTTTAAACCAAATCGGTTCTGACATTTTTAATAACTCCTAATAAAATCGACTAAGTTTTGTATTGTAAACGTAAGCTTATATAAACAGCAACTTTTAACAAAATTTAGCATAATCTGATAAAAGATTCATTTTACGCTTTCAACAAATGATTTAAAAATAAGTTATACGATTTATCGAATCAAAAAGTTGAGTTTTTTTAATAAAGATTCTGTTGCATTTAGTGATATATTGTTATCTTTTATTGAATTTTGGTTAAAATATATTTTATTAATTATAGCGTTTTTAATTCAATATAATTCACTATAAGATTATTAAAATTTTTGCTTTAATTTAAAATTGCATTTTTTATTCGTTAAAAAGTGTGATAGCGAATTAAGTTGCTTAATTAAACATTTTCTTAGATAATACACCTCCACTTTTAGGTTCTTAAAGCTTAAGTTTTAACTTTAAGATTAAACGGGAAATCGGTGCGATTGTTTCAATGCCGATACTGCCCCCGCAACTGTAAATAAGTCAACAGTCTGATTTTTCTAATTATTTATGAAAAATCAATCGCTGAAATAATCATCATAATGCCACTGTGATTAACATGGGAAGGCGATGATTTAGGAAATTTTCCGCTTATCAGTCAGGAGACCGGCCTTCAAGTGATATTTCGGTACAGCGGCGGGCTGCATCACGAATCAGATCACTTCATTTTTTGCATTCGCCCAACAGTGTTCTTTTGTCCGCCGTTTTATGTATTCACCAAAATGTGCGGGCGGCACATAGATAGGAAAAAAAATGCAAAAAACATTATTAAGCATGATTATTTTAACCAGCTTACCCTCGATACTATTTGCTGATGAACCCGTAGCTGATTTATCAGAAGTCGTGGTGACTGCGACTCGTTCTGATATTCAACAAAATCAATTAGCAACCGCGACTACAGTTTTTACTCGGCAGCAAATCGAACAATTACAAGTTAAAACTTTACCTGATTTATTAAAAACCGCTACCGGTATTGATATGGCGCAAACTGGCGGTTATGGACAACCTATCAGTTTGTTTATGCGCGGGAATAATACCGATCACGTTTTGGTATTAGTCGATGGTATTAAAATAGGCTCAGTTTCCGCCGGCATTTCCCCTTTACAATTATTACCCATTGAACAAATTGAGCGCGTTGAAATTGTCCGTGGACCTCAATCGAGTTTATATGGCTCTGAAGCGATTGGTGGTGTGATTCAAATTTTTACTCGTAGCGGAAAAAAATTAGTTAATGATCAAACTGATATGCGAATTTCTGCCAGTGGCGGTTCGTATGATACTTACCAAGGAAGCGGTAGCATAAATGGCAAATGGCAGAATTCTTGGTATAGCTTAGGCGTGTCCGCGTTGACCAGTCAGGGATTTAGTGCGCAAACGTTGCCGGCAAATCCAGATCATGACGGCTATCATAATACCGCAGTTAATGCGCGTGTCGGACATCGATTTGGCAATGGTGCAGAAATAGAAGCTTTTTTAACTCACATTGAGGGTAATATTGAATTTGATAGTTTTAGCGAAAATAAAAGTCAATTTGTAGAGCAGGTGATTGGCTTTTCCGCAACAATGGAATTGATAAAAAATTGGCAATCGACGCTACGTTTTGGTCATAGCACGGATAATAATCACAACTATACGCCTCAAGGTCAATTTTCCAGTCATTTCGATAGTCATCGTTGGAATGTCAGTTGGATAAATCAATTTAAATTTAATGAAGATCAACAATTAATTATCGGCAGCGATGGTCGATTAGATGAAATTGATAGTTCTACTTTATATACGCAAAAATCTCGTTATGATATAGGTGTATTTGCCGAATTACATAGCCATTGGTTAGAGAATCATTTTACCAATTTATCAATTCGTTGGGATAATAATCAGGCTTTTGGCGATTATGTCACCGGTAATGTAGGCTGGCGTTATCAATGGCTTTATGGCATTAGTTTATTAGCCAATTTTGGAAATGCTTTTAAAGCTCCAGCATTTAATCAATTGTATTGGCCGAATAATGGATATGGCGGTGGGAATCCTGAGTTAAAAGCAGAACGATCGACCTCTTTTGAAGTGGGTTTAACCGGTGAATATGAATGGGGACGTTGGGAATTGCGTGCTTATCATACCGATATTGATCATTTAATTAATGGCTGGCCACCGGTTAATATTAATAAAGCTGAAATTGAAGGTATAGAATCGATGATCAATGCGAATTGGTTAGGATGGCATGGACAATTAAGCATGAATTTATTAAACCCTAAAGATCGAGCCACACAAACTCGATTAATTCGCCGCGTTAATAAAAGTTTATCTTTTGATTTATCACATCAATTTAATCAATTAGAATTCGGAATCGCGGTATTAGCCCAAGGGAATCGTCAAGATATTTATTATGATGATTATTATCAGCAACAATATAAAAAAATTGCCGGTTATGTCACAGTTGATTTGCGATCTAAATATTCTTTTGATAAACAGTGGTCAATCGCTGCGAAATTAAATAATTTATTCAATAAAGATTATCAAACTGTGAATAATTATAATATGGCAAACCGCAATTTCATGTTTACCGTAGAATATCGTTATTGATTCGCTTTATACAGAAAAAATCACCGTCTTTTTAAGGCGGTGAGCTGAATTCAATCGATAATTAAGCGGAAAGTTTTTAAAAATCCAATACAATAATTCTGCGTCCAACCGTTGCAATAAATTGTTCTTCTTCTAAACATTTTAAGGCTTTGCCAACGACCTCACGTGAGCATCCAACAATTCGTGCTAATTCTTGCCGACTGATTTTTAATTGAGTACCTTGTTCAGATTTAATCGCTTCAGGTTCTTGGCATAAATCTAATAAACTGCGGGCAATTCGACCTTTAGCATCCATAAAAGCTAAATCCCGAAAGTTCCGGCTGGTTGTTAATAATCTTTCTGCCATTTGTTCGCCTAACATTAATAAAATATCCGGCGCGTCATTCGGAATCATATTTTTTAAAACATGTCTAGCACGTTCATGGGTAATTCGCGCTAATTTACAATCGCAACGTGTAATCACATTCACAATCACCGTTTGTTCAATAGTCATATCCATAGGGTGAATCATATTGCTTTTAAATACGCCCAATTCGCCAATAAATTCTCCCTGTCCTAAATAAGCCAAGACTAATTTACGATTTTCATTTTCATTATGTGCTTCGACCACAACCGAGCCTTCAATAATATAATACAGCATCGTATTAATAGCCCCACTGTGAATTAAGGTACTTTTAGCTGGGTACTCTTTAATGCTACATAAACTTAAAAAATTATCGAGTGCTTGTTGGCGATGAAACACAAGGTGATGAGTCATTTTAAACGAAATAGATAATATAAATGTTAAAGGATTTTATTATGGCATAATTTGATTACGATTGACGGAATTTCAGAGTTAATTTTCAATTTAGACAAAACAGTTGAGAGGGAAATTCACAACGAAAACAACTGCCTTTTCCTAATTCGCTTTCAATATGTAATTGAGCTTGATGACGGACCAATACATGTTTCACAATTGCTAATCCTAATCCAGTACCATTTGATTTACGTTGACGTTTATTTTCTACGCGATAAAAACGTTCAGTGACTCGTGGCAAATCAATTGCACTAATGCCTTCGCCCTGATCAATCACACTTAAATATAATTGCTGATGTTGTTGATACCAATGAACTTTTACTAAAGTATTTTCGGGGGAATATTTTAACGCATTTACCACTAAATTGGTAAATGCACTGCGTAATTCTTGTTCATTTGCATAAATTTTTTGTCGCGTTTCAATAATTAATTCAATGCGCTGATTAACAAAAGCTAAATAATCACTTTCTTGACAAATTTGCGTTAATAAAGCTGCAACATCAACGCATTCACTTTTCTTTTCTTGAGTTTCTAGGCGAGATAATAATAATAAATCATCAATTAAATGTTGCATTCGATCGGTTTGTTGATACATTTGTGATAAAGAATCATGATATGTTTCTAAAGCCGGATCATCTGCGTCAGTTAAAGTTTCTAAATAGCCTTTTAATACGGTTAAAGGGGTTCTTAATTCATGTGAAACATTAGCGACAAAATCTTTACGCATTCTTTCCATTTGTTTAAATTGGGTAATATCTCTGGCTAATAGTAAGCGTAAACCTTTATCGTAAATCACGATTTTTATTTCTAAAATGATTTGATCATTTAACGGAGAGTTAATTAATAATTGACGAGTATAATCTTTATCTTTTAAAAATTGATTGAATTCAGGAAAACGAATTAAATTGAGAATCCGTTGACCTTTATCTGATTTTTTTAAGCCTAACATTTGTCTTGCCGCTGCATTTGACCAAGTAATTTCATCATTTGCATTTAACACTACAGTGGCATCAGGTAAGGCTTCAGTAGATTTATGAAATTGCTCAATTCGTTTGGCTAATTCTTTTTTACGCCGTTTTTCTATTTTTTTTAATCGAAATAAATGATAATAAATATCTTCCCAAATGCCTTTAGCCATAGGGGCTTTGCCTAACGCGCCGAATCTTAGCCATTCTTCTAATCGATTAGCATAGCGAATTTGACGAATTAATAACCCTAAAGTAATTAACCATAGCCATAATAAAAAATGACCTATTAAAGCAGATAAGCCAATCGCCACTAATAACCATTTTAGGGTTGATAGGATTTCAATTTTCCAAATCGTCCACATAATGATTACAAAGAAATAGAAAAACGATAACCAAATCCACGCACGGTTTGCACTAAATTATCTCGTCCATGTTCGACCAATATTTTGCGTAAACGACGAATATGTACATCAACCGTACGTTCTTCAATATAGACACTGCGTCCCCAGACTTGATCCAATAATTGCGTTCGGCTATAAACTTTATCCGGATGGCTCATAAAAAATTGCATTAAACGAAATTCAGTAGGACTTAATTCTAATAATTGATCGGCAATCGTTACGCGATGTTGTTCCATATCTAAAACCACATCGCCTAAAATAATTAATGCTGATTCATTTAATTTGCCACTACGACGTAATACGGCTTTAATTCGCGCAATTAATTCTTTAGGCGAAAAAGGTTTAACTAAATAATCATCAGCACCTATTTCCAAACCCAAAACGCGATCTTCTTCTTCTCCTCTGGCGGTTAATAAAATAAGGGGAATTTCTTTACAACTGTGATCACGTTTTAATCTTTTAGCCCATTCAATTCCGCTGATTCCCGGCAGCATCCAATCTAATACAATTAAGTCTGGTAAATAATCCGCTAATAAAGTTTGAGCTTTTTCAGCCGTCGATACGACGCTCACTTTAAAATGCGCTTGTTGTAAAATGATTTGCAGCATTTCACGAATTGCTTCTTCATCTTCTACCACCAAAATATCAGCTTTTGACATCATATTATATTCACTTGCTAAAAATAATGGACAGTGTAATGACTCAATAAGACGATTTAATGACAAACGTTAATTAATCAGAAAATGGATTCAAAATAAGGATGATTAGAAAGGTAAATAAATATCATCTTTAATTTCAACCATTAATTTTTTAATTTGATGTTGGATATTTTCCAAAGCTTGTTCATTATCAGCTTCAAAACGTACAACTAAAGTCGGTGTTGTATTAGAAGCGCGTACTAATCCCCAGCCTTCTTTAAATTCCACTCTTAATCCGTCAATATCAATAATAGTGGCATTAGGAAAATGCGCTTTTTTAATCATTTCCGCAATAAAGGTAAAATTTTCGCCTTCATCTAATTCTACGGTTAATTCCGGAGTATTAATACTATCTGGAAAATCAGCAAATATATCAGCACTGCTGCGCGAATCAGCGGCAATTATTTCTAATAATCGTGCCGCAGTATATAAAGCATCATCAAAACCAAACCATCGATCATTAAAAAAGATATGTCCTGACATTTCTCCAGCTAATGCAGCTCCGGTTTCTTTTAATTGCGCTTTAATTAAAGAATGACCCGTTTTCCACATTTGTGGAAATCCACCGGATTTACGAATTAAATCGCCTAAATGTCGACTGCATTTCACATCATAAATAATTCGCGCTCCGGGTTTAGCCGCTAAAACTTGTTTAGCATATAACATCATTTGTCGATCAGGCCAAATAATTTTTCCAGAAGAATCAACAACTCCCAATCGATCGCCATCGCCATCAAAAGCTAATCCCAAATCTGCTTGATGTTGTTTAACCGCGGCAATTAAATCGGTTAAATTTTCCGGTTTGCTTGGATCAGGATGATGATTAGGAAAATGACCATCAATTTGACAGTATAATTCAATCACTTCGCAATTTAAGGTTTTAATTAAAATAGGAGCTAATTCTCCAGCCACGCCATTTCCACAATCAATAACAATTTTTAATCGCCGATTTAACCGAATATCATCCGCAATCATGCCAATATATTCTTCAACATAATCGTGTTTATGCTCAACCATTCCCATCGTTTGAGTGACAAAATTTTCGGTTTCAATTCGTTGTTTAATTTGCTGAATTCGCTCGCCAGAAAGCGTTTCTCCTTGTAATACCATTTTTAATCCATTATATTCTGGTGGATTATGACTTCCAGTTAACATAATACCGCTTCGCCCCTCAATATGTTGTGCGACAAAATATAATACCGGCGTTGGCACCATTCCTAAATTTAAAATATTACGTCCAGTAGAAATAATGCCTTTCATTAAGACTTCAATTAATTCTGTGCCTGATAAACGACCGTCTCTGGCTACAACAATGGTTTTAATTCCTTTTTGTTCAGCTTCAGAGCCTAAGGCTAGACCAATTTCATAAACAATTTCTTTGGATAAGCCTTTTCCGACGATGCCACGAATATCGTAGGCTTTAAAAATATTTTCAGGTTTAATTTCAGAGTGCATATTCTTGACAGAAGGAGTAGATGATGAGTGGGATTTTGTCGGTTTTTTGACAGTCTTTACAGAATCTGTCGGTGGATGATCAGTGGTTTTATCAGGATTTATTTTAGCTTCAGATTTATTTTTGACTTTTAATTTATCAGCAACTGAATGAGCAACGGTATTTAAATTGACCACTGAATTTAATTTTTTTTTTTTGAAGGTTTTACTATTGGAGATTTAGTACCGGTTAATTCATCTAACAAACTAGAATCATCTACTAAATAATGATCAGTTAATTTTAATTCATCAGGTTCAGTATTATGTTGCGATTTTGCTTGTTTATTATCTAAAATGCGTTTGAATTGGGCAATTGTTGATAAAATGGGTTGCATTTCATTAAGTTGTACCGGATATTGCCCTAATTCTTTACCCGTCATTAAGTCTTTTACCGCTTCTAAAACTTTATTTTCATCTTTTTTCAATAAATTACTGGTATAGAAATAGCTGCCCAATAAACATAAACTAGCAATTCCAGCTAAACTTCCAACAATAATAAAAATTAAACTAATATTAGAAAACTCAAATGCGCTAGCAACGACATAATTTAATTGCCAAG
>JBEEJU010000186.1:0-2759 GCA_041169045.1 Pseudomonadota bacterium | reverse complement strand
GAAAATTTGTCCGCGTTTGACAAATCCTAAAAAGCCATAATCTCGCGCATCAGGTAATTTAACTGGCTGATAACCATATAGCCACATTTTCTTTTTGATTTTTGCCGGTAATTCAATTAATTTTTCAAAACTTGCATGAACGGTTGTGGGAATGGCTAAAATTTCACAATCATGAAAAATTAAATCGGCTTTATCATAAAAAGGTTGTAATTGTTCCAAACACAATTGCGTATCTGTGGTTAAAAAAACGCGAATACCATTAATTTGAAAATATAATCCGTAACTTGGCATTAAATAAAAACCATTGTAAATATGAATGACTCGCACTAAATCAAATCGAATATCATGCCAATCGAAATAACGTTCCGCTACACCAATTGGATGCACTTCAAAATAATCACTTAAATCCGCAATATCTCGATCTGAAGAACAACGCATTCCAGCGGCTAAACTATTTTCCCAAATTTCACCCGCGACATCTTTACTTAAATACAAACGCGGGCGATCGCAAAGCGGATCAAATTTGGTGCTTAAGCCGATATATTCCATTCCCCCAACATGGTCTGCATGTAAATGACTGATGTAAATATCAGTAATATCGCGATGAGAAAAGCCTAGCGCGTGTAATGAAAAACGAATATCTGAACCGCAATCAATTAATAATTTATGTCCTTGATCATCGGTTAATAACATATTAGAGTGGAAATTATCAGCTCCGACGGTGAACGCCGAACCTGAACCTAAAAATAACAATTGAGTCATTTTAATCAACGAATGTTATTGAAATTAAGTAAATCATTCTGAGAATCAGGATGGAATAGACACTTTTTCACTGGTGCAAATGATCGGCGATGAACAGGGCTAATGCTAAATTGTTGTAGGCGTTGCAAATGTAATTGAGTCGGATAAGCTTTATGTTGCGCAAAATCATAATTAGGGTACAAAGCATCCAATACGTACATTTCTTGATCACGCGCTACTTTGGCAATAATTGATGCAGCAGAAATCTCAGCTTCAGTTAAATCGCCTTTAATAATAGCTTCACCCGCACAATCAATTTTTGGGTACTGCCGACCATCGACTTTTACCCATTGAGGTTTTACACTTAAAGATTGATAAGCACGTTGCATGGCTAATAAAGAGGCTTGCAAAATATTGATTCGATCAATTTCACTCGCTTCTGCGCGTCCAATCGACCAAGCAATTGATTGTTGTCGAATTAAATCCGCCAATTGTTCACGCTGATTTGGCGTTAATTTTTTAGAATCTGTCAAACCATGAATCGGACGTTTAGGGTCTAAAATCACCGCTGCCGCAATCACTGCGCCGGCTAAACATCCTCGTCCAACTTCATCAATACCAGCAATCCATTGAGTCGTTTCTATCGTAAAATTCCTCGTGTCACATTGCGTAAAAAACTCACCATCAACGAAACTTCATCACTTTCGCCCGCAATATCTTCAATTTCTTCAATTGCATCTTCCAAGCGTAAATTACTTTTATACAGCAATTTATAGGCTTTACGAATTTTACGCACTACTTCAGGTGAAATGCCGTTACGCTCCATACCTACAGAATTAATGCCGTGTGGTCGAGTCGGCCTGCCGCCAACCATCACGAAAGGTGGCACATCTTGAGTAATCGCGCTTCCCATTGCAGAAAAACTGTATTCACCAATTTGGGTGAATTGATGTACTAAAGTAAATCCCCCTAAAATCGCATGATTGCCTAGACGTACATGACCAGCTAAAGAAGCTCCATTTGCCATCACCACTTTGTTACCGACAATACAGTCGTGCGCGACATGGGTATATGCCATAAACAGATTATCGTGACCAATTCGGGTAACGCCGTGATCTTGCTGTGTTCCACGATGTAGAGTGACAAACTCTCGAATGGTATTTCGATCGCCAATTTCTAAACGGGTAATTTCTTGAGCATATTTACGATCTTGTGGGTCTTCACCTATGGAGGCAAATTGGTAAATTTTGTTGTCTTTACCGATGCTGATAGGTCCTTTAATTACAACATGTGAGGCAATTTTAGTGCCAGAGTCAATATGCACATCCGCCCCAATCACTGAAAATGGACCTATTTCAACATCTTCAGCAATTTCGGCGGTTTTATCGATTACTGCTCTAGGATCAATCAAGATTAATCTACCGCTGCTGCACACATAATTTCTGCACTGGCGACAAATTCATTCTCAACAGTCGCACAACAGGCAAAAGACCAAATATTACGCTTACTTTTCAAGTATTTAGCTTCTAATAGCAATTGATCGCCCGGCACAACCGGACGTTTAAATCGCGCTTTATCAATGCCAACTAGGTAGTAGGTCATTCCTTTGCCCAAAACGTCAGGCGCAGTTTCAGAGGCTAATAACCCTGTCGTTTGTGCTAAAGCTTCTAAAATTAACACGCCGGGCATAATTGGCTGATGGGGAAAATGCCCTTGGAAAAAAGGTTCGTTATAAGTGACATTTTTTAAGCCTAATAATCGAACGCCGGGTTCACATTCCAATACTCTATCTAGCAATAAAAAAGGGTAGCGATGGGGTAAAAACGCTTGAATCTGTAAAATATCTAACTTAACTGACATATCGGTAGCGAAGGAAATGACTTAAATCATTAGTAAGCAATGAACAAAGCCTAAATATAAAGAAAAAATTATTCGGGAAGCTTGGCTAATTTAGCTTGGACTTTAGCAGTTACGTCGATTTCTTCATTACTATAAATAACGCCATCAGTGAGTAATAA
>JBEEJU010000185.1:0-5971 GCA_041169045.1 Pseudomonadota bacterium | reverse complement strand
TCATACTAAAAGCAAATTGAATATCAATATCACTTACCCCCGATAAACCATAACGAAACGTATTAATCATATATAAAATCGGATTAGCCAATGAAATTTTTTGCCATAAAGGAGGCAACATTTCTACGGTATAAAAAACGCCGCCTAAATAACTTAAAGGCGTTAAGATAAAATTGGGAATAATTGAAATATGATCAAAACTATCCGCTAAAATCGCATTAATAAATCCAGCTAATGAAAATAAAATTGCGGTTAAAATTGCAACCGCAATCATAACGCCTAAATGATAAATCACCACTTTAGCAAAGATTAATGAAACGAATGCAACCACTAATCCAACCACTAATCCTCTGGCAATTCCGCCCAAAATGTAACCGCATAAAATAACCCAATAAGGTACGGGAGCAACTAATAATTCTTCAATATTATGTTGAAATTTGGTTGAATAAAATGAAGATACTACATTGGTATAAGCATGATTAATGACCGACATTAAAATTACCCCGGGCAGAATATAATCCATATAACTTAAGCCATGAATAGTACCAATACGATTGCCAATTAATCTACCAAAAATTAAAAAATATAACGCAGTTGTAATAGCGGGTGGTAATAAAGTTTGTGGCCAAATCCGAACAAAACGGCGAATTTCTTTAAATGCAATGGTTTTTAACGCAATTATCGAATTCATTGCACAATATCCATAAATAATTGTTCCAATCGATTCGATTTATTTTTTAAACTAACCACTTGAATATTTTGTGCAGCCAATTCCGTAAATAATTGGGTTAAACTTTTTTGTTTAGGTGCGTAAACTTCCAAAACTTTTTCACTGATCCATTCAAATTGACAACCTTCAATTTGCGGAATTTGCGCTAATTTTTCGGCTAAATCTAATACTAAATGATTCACTTTAATTCGACTAAGTAAATCACTCATACTGGAATGTTCAACAATTTGTCCTTGATGAATAATCGCAATGTTTTTACACAAATTTTCGGCTTCTTCTAAATAATGTGTAGTTAAAATAATGGTTGTACCTTGCTGATTAACTTCTCGCATCAATTCCCAAATTGAGCGGCGAATTTCAATATCTACACCAGCAGTAGGTTCATCTAAAATTAATAATTTTGGATTATGTACTAAAGCACGCGCTATCATCACTCGACGCTTCATTCCACCGGATAATCGCCGTGAAACGGTATAACGTTTATCCCATAATTGCATTTGTTTTAAATATTTTTCCGCATTAATAATCGCTTGTTTTTTATTTACCCCATAATAACCAGCGTGATTTAAAATAATGTCATTAACCGTTTCAAATTGATTAAAATTGACTTCCTGTGGCACTAATCCAATACATTGTTTGACTAATCGATTTTGTTTACAAATATCATAACCAAATACATTAACTTGACCACTGGTTTTATTCACTAATGAACTAATAATACCAATTGTGGTGGATTTTCCGGCACCATTTGCCCCTAGTAAAGCAAAAAAATCGCCGGCTTTAACTTGTAGATTAATCCCTTTTAGTGCTTCAAAACCATTTGCATATGTTTTGGTTAAATCCTTTAAACAAAGCGCGTCCATAGTAAGTGGTGATTAAATAAGCAAAATTAGCGATAATATAAATAATTGATCAATCATTTTAGCAGATATTGACTGCTGTCGTGGATAAAAAATTTAGGAGAATATCATGTCAAACCCTGTTCCTGAAATCGTTGCTGCGGTAGATTTAGGCTCCAATAGTTTTCATATGATCGTTTGTAGCTTAAAGGCTGAAAAACTCCAAACTATTGATAGTATGAAAGAAATGGTTAGATTAGCCGCAGGTTTAGATGAACATCATTGTTTAGATGAAATGACTATTCAACGGGCTTTAGCCTGTTTAGAACGCTTTGGACAACGCATCCGCCATTTTCCTCCTGACAGCGTCCGAGTCGTAGGAACGAATACTTTACGCATGGCACAAAATGCACATACTTTTATCGCTAAAGCCGAAAAAGCCTTAGGTCATTCAATTCATATTATTTCGGGTATCGAAGAAGCACGCTTGATTTATCAAGGAGTTGCGCATAGTTTAAGTAGCAGTGCTAAAACTCGCTTAGTGATGGATATTGGCGGTGGCAGCACCGAATACATTATTGGCAGTCACGATACCCCCAAAATAAAAGAGAGTTTACATATGGGCTGTGTGACTGTCAGCAATCGATTTTTTAAACAAGGCGAATTATCCAGAAGAGCTTTTAAACAAGCATTATTGTTCACTGAACAACGATTAGAACCCCATCAAGCGCATTTTAGACCGGATTTATGGGAAGAGGCTATCGGTGCATCCGGCAGTTTGCGCGCGATTGATCGGGTTTTACGCGCCAGTGGCTGGAGTAAAAATGGCATTACTTTAACGGGTTTAGAAAAATTAATGGATCATTTAATGAATTGCGATCACATTAATCATATTAATTTACCCGAATTAAATGCAGAACGATTACCGGTATTTGTCGGTGGAGCGGTAATTACTTATAGTAGTTTTAAAGCGTTAAAAATTCAACAAATGACGGTTGCTGATGGAGCATTACGCGAAGGTTTAATTTATGATTTATTAGGTCGGATTTATAATCAAGACATTCGCTCAGAAACTGTTAATAATCTAGCACAACATTATCATACTGATCCGATTCATACCCAGCGCATTCAACAAACGGTTGATCATTTATTAACGCAAATTCGTTTTTTGGCTACCGCTCAAGATCAATTAATGATTCAACAATTTTTACAATGGGCGGTACAATTACACGAAATTGGTTTTGATATTGCTCATAGTCATTATCATAAACATGGAGCTTATATTATTGAGAATGCTGATTTGGCTGGATTTTCACAACGCGATCAAATTTTATTATCGACTTTAATTTTATTACATCGTAAACGATTTTTGTTATTGCCCTTTAAACGATTACCAGAACCTTGGCATCAATACGCGCCTTTAATGACCATTATTTTACGATTAGCAGTGGTATTACATCGCAGTCGTGAAGCGAATTTTGTTCCAGAATTGATTTTATTACATAACAAAACTCGTTTTGAATTGATTTTTCCAGACTATTGGTTAGATAATCATCCTTTAACTCGTGCTGATTTAAAACAAGAGGCCGAATATTTATATAGCACAGGTTTTTATTTAACGTATCATTAATTTGACTTTACTGTTCTCATTTCCAAATTTTTTAATTTTATTCTATTGACAATTATGCAAATTGTATTAGCCAATCCTCGAGGTTTTTGTGCTGGCGTTGATCGCGCGATTGAAATTGTGGATCAAGCTTTAGATGCTTTTGGTGCGCCGATTTATGTCCGTCATGAAGTGGTGCATAATCGAACCGTGGTTGAAGGGTTACGCGCTAAGGGAGCGGTTTTTATTGAGGATATTCAAGAAGTTCCTGAAGGTGCTTATTTAATTTTCAGTGCGCATGGCGTTTCTAAACAAGTGCAGCAACAAGCCATTGCGCGTCATTTGACAGTTTTTGATGCGACCTGTCCTTTAGTCACCAAAGTTCATATCCAAGTTTCTAAACATGCTCACGCCGATCGAGAAGTTATTTTAATCGGTCACGCCGGACATCCAGAAGTAGAAGGTACAATGGGGCAATATGAAAAATGTACTGATAACGGCAGCATTTATTTGGTGGAAACACCAAATGATGTGAAAAAATTGCGGGTGAATAATCCAAATAATTTGGCATATGTCACACAAACTACTTTATCGATGACAGATACCAGAGTGATGGTTGAGGCTTTAAAACAACACTTTCCTGCCATTCAAGAACAGAAAAAAGATGATATTTGTTATGCAACGCAAAATCGTCAAGATGCGGTTTATGATTTAGCAAAAATTGCGGATTTAATTTTGGTTGTAGGATCGCCCAATAGTTCTAATTCTAATCGGTTACGCGAAATCGCCGAGCAATTAGGTAAGCCCTCTTATTTAATTGATACTTATACAGATATGCAACTTTCTTGGTTTGAAAATATTAAAGTGGTTGGCGTAACCGCCGGTGCTTCTGCCCCCGAAATTTTAGTGCAAGAAGTGATTGATCAACTTAAACAATGGGGTGGTTCATCGGTGATAGAAAATCAAGGTATTGAGGAAAAAGTTGTTTTCTCTTTACCGAGCGAATTAAAAAAACATTTAACAAAACTGGTTAAATAAATTCGTTTTTGCTAATATAATGAATCTTATTCACTGAATTATTAGGTACACTTATATGGCTTTTACAGCAATGGAATTAGTCGCATTAGCTAAAAAAACAATTCAAGAAATTAATTTAGAAAATACCGAAGCGGTATTAACCGAACAATTAATTATTGATGTGCGTGAACCCGCAGAATTTATTGCCGGACATTTACCCAACGCAATTAATATTCCGCGTGGCGTATTAGAATTTAGAATTCGTCAACATCCTAGTTTTCAAAACCCACAAACTAAAATTATTGTTTATTGTCAATCGGGTGGACGTTCTGCATTAGCCGCAGAATCTTTACACAAAATGGGGTTCGTCAATACCGTTAGTATGGCTGGTGGATTTAGTGCTTGGCAGGCTTCTGGACGTAGCGTGATTGCTTAATTCATTGTTCAATTCTGTTTCAATCAAACCTTGTAAATTTTTAACATTTACAAGGTTTGATTTTTTAAAAAATTCGGTTTTTTATTTCTTCAACTGACTCTCAAAATACGGATATTTTAATGATTAAATATGTCAAAACGTAAATCAGGTTTGAACATCAATGGCATTTTATTATTAGATAAATCCATCGGTTTATCTTCTAATCAAGCATTACAACAAATCAGACGTTTATTTAATGCGAATAAGGCCGGTCATACCGGAAGTTTAGACCCTTTAGCTACTGGATTATTACCCATTTGTTTTGGCGAAGCGACTAAAATTTGCGGCTTTTTATTAGATCAAGATAAACGTTATCAAGTGCAAATGCATTTAGGTATTATTACCGATACCGGCGATGCTGAAGGCAAAATATTACAGCAACAATCCGTGCCAAATTTATCAAATGCTCAATTAAATGATTGTTTAGCGCAATTTCGCGGCGAAATAAAACAATTACCACCTATGTATTCTGCCTTAAAATATCAAGGGCAAAAATATTATGAATTGGCTAGACAAGGGATTGAAATTGAACGTCAACCTAGATTAATTAAAATAAATGAATTACATTTATTAAATTGGCAATCGCCTTTTTTAACATTAGAAGTCGCTTGTTCTAAAGGGACTTATATTCGTTCATTAGCCATCGATATTGGACAAATTTTAGAGTGCGGAGCTACAGTTAGCCAATTGCGTCGGTTACAAGTTGGACAATTCACGCTTAATCAAGCGCGTTCGTTTGACCATTTAGCGCGATTGTCACCCACCGAGTTAGCCGAGCAATTATTGGCAGTTGATCAACCGTTAAATTTTCTACCCAAATTAGAACTTTCTAGTCAGCAAGCTCTAGCCATTCAATTGGGACAAAGCCTTTTTATCGACACCGATCAGCTAGGACAAATTCGCTTGTATCATCATGGTGCATTTTTAGGGTTGGGCGAATGTCTTTTCAATGGTAAACTAGCACCGAAAAAATTATTTCACTTAACTCCTTCCGCTATTGCGGAATGAGAATAACCGCATTTTTCTATACCCTATGGTGGAAAAATGATTCAACTAACGAGGAATTCTCGTTATTTTATTTTTAACTTTAAATTATTTAAATAGGGCTTAATTTTATGCCATTTACCGCTGAACAAAAACGCGCTGTTGTAGAAACTTATCGCCAATCAGAAACCGATACCGGTTCTCCTGAAGTACAAATTGCTTTATTAACGGCGCATATAGCGCATTTAGCTCCGCATTTTGCAGAACACAAAAAAGATAATCACTCTCGTCGTGGCTTATTACGCATGGTGAATCAACGT
>JBEEJU010000184.1:0-5288 GCA_041169045.1 Pseudomonadota bacterium | reverse complement strand
TACCTTGCATGGTTAAATTATGAATTTTGAAATCTTCAATATGAATTTGTCCAGTAACATTTAATTGTTTTAATTTATCCATTGAATATAAAGGCTCAGAATTATTAACTTTTGCTTGTGGTTGATTTTCTTCTGAAGTTGGCGGTAAATAACGATCGATATTGAGTTTATCTAAAGCCAATTCAAAACGTAATTCTGGTGATTGCCAATGAGTTAATTGTATTTTTCCTTGAATAGAGGTTTCATCTAATTGCATATTTAACGCTTGAATCTGCGCCTGATCTTGATTCGCTAGTAATTGAAAATCCGTATTTAACCATTTTAGCGCGTTTTCATCTGCCATTTTGGGTAATTGAATTGCAAATTGAGCATATAACCAATGGGCAAAATCAAAATTAAATAAATGAATATGTGCGCGTATATTAAATGGAGCGAATAATAAACCTTTTAATTGTGCTGATAATTGAAATTGTTGTTGTCTAAATTGTAAATTAGGTAATTCAAATTGATGATGTTTTAAATCTAATTTAACGCCTGACAATATCGTAAATTGTAATCGATGCGGAGATAAAGCGGAATAATCAATATAAGTATTCAGTTTAAGTGATTTGAATTCAATTTGATCGGCGGTTTCATTTAAACGCAATTGACTATCCAGATCGACTGTTTGATTAAATTGTTTGGTAGGTTGTGAAAAATGAAAATGTAATTTTATAGGTAGCCATTGATTAAAACGTAATCGATTAATCTGTAAATTTAATTTGGATAATTGGATAATGTCCGCAGTTTTTTGTTGTTGATAATTGATTTCTGCTTGATCAATCCGAAAATTGGCAATTTCTAATAATTTTAACGGATTATTGGTTTGAGGACTGTTTTGCATTAAAGCCAATAAATCTGACCAATTAGTTAATCCTTCGGGATTTTCAATTAAATTTAATTGTAATTGTTGGATAATAATTTCACTGATTTCTAATTGATGTTGTGATAATAAAGTCCATAATTTGATTTTAATTTGACCATGATTTATTACCGCAAAAGGTTCATTGCCAAATCCTTGCGCATTACTTAAACGCATTTTGCCGGTGCTAAGACCTAACCAAGGAAATAAAGATAATTCCAAATCGCCATCAATATGTAAAACTCGACCGGTATTTTGCCGAACCCTTGTTTCAATTTCTGCTTTAAAATGATTGGGATCAACCGCCCACGGAACCACTATCACTGTCACCAAGCCGAATAAAACTGCGCTGGCAAGCAAAGTAAAAATGATTTTCACGGATTTTTTCATCAGAAATCTCGGTGTTTTGGAAAAAAGACGACAATTATCATCAATTTGGCATATTATTGTTGTGTTATCGCAACGTTTACATCACAGTTTATTGAGTTATTGTAACGTGATTGATAACTAAATCAATGAATAATCTCTATTTTACTCGATTTTAGGAGGCAAAAAAAATGTTGTTTTTAGCCAAAGCTGCTGGGATTTTGGTACTGATTTGGTTTTATATGACAGCGAGAGAACATCAACAACCCGGGGTGAAATGGGCTATTATCGGTTTAATTGGTTATTGGCTAACGTGGTGGTTATCGGAACAGATGATAGTTGCAATACTACCGA
This sequence comes from Pseudomonadota bacterium, assembly GCA_041169045.1. Lineage (GTDB taxonomy): Bacteria > Pseudomonadota > Gammaproteobacteria > Methylococcales > Methylomonadaceae > CAIQWF01. The sequence goes on along the minus strand of JBEEJU010000184.1, from coordinate 3,667 downwards.
CCGCTATCACGCGAACAATGGTGATGGGATTTTTGGTTTTGCAAATTCCAGCCATTTGTGGAATGTTGAGTGCTTATTTTATTCGTAAAAAATTATTGACTGATATAGAAAAAAATTCTGATCAATCATAAAGTTGGATATAAAAAAAACGCTATAAGTTTTTTACAGCTTATAGCGTTTATGATCAATCTGGGTGGTAAAATCAATTACAGATTGGCAGCATTTTGGCTCAAATACTCCGCTACTCCCGCTGGAGTCGCATTCATACCTGCATCGCCTTTTTTCCAACCGGCTGGACAAACTTCTCCGTGTTCTTCAAAAAATTGCAACGCATCAACCATGCGCAATAATTCGTCGATATTTCGTCCTAAAGGCAAATCATTAACCACTTGATGACGCACTACGCCATTTTTATCGATTAAGAAACTGCCACGATAAGCAACGGCTGGAGCGGCTGCTTCAACGTCGTAGGCTTGGCAAATTCCATGATCTATATCTGCGGCTAAGGTATAGCGTACTGCACCGATACCGCCTGCCTCTATCGCCGTATTACGCCATGCATTATGGGTATAATGAGAATCGATAGAGACCGCTACCACTTCAACTCCGCGACGAGTGAATTCTTCTATGCGGTGATCTAAGGCGATTAATTCACTAGGACAAACGAAAGTAAAATCCAAAGGATAAAAAAATACAACTGCATATTTACCAGCAGTGGCTTGGGAAAAGCTAAAATCCCCTACAATATCACCATTGGCTAACACCGCAGGAACGGTAAAGTCAGGAGCTTGTTTGCCGACGAGTACGCTCATATATAAATCTCCAAAATATAAATGATAAACAAAGAGTTAGCTAAAAATTGTATACAAAACCACTGTATCAGTGGACAAGATTATTCTACACTAAATTACTCGGTATTTGCGAACTTTTACATTAAGGCTACAATTTACAATAGATTTGATAATGTCACTTTCTCATATTACTGAACCTGATCCATTGGGATGTCAGGTGCGAATTATGCATCAGGGGCGAAAAATCAGTCGCTATTTTTCCTATAGTTTATACGGAGGACGTGAACAAGCATTAAAGACCGCTATTGCGTGGCGGGATCTCAAATTGGCTTGGTTTAATAAACGATCTTTGCGGTTTTCTCATTTAGAAAAACGTCGTGCCAGCAGTGGAATTAATGGTATATCACGCGTTATTAAATGGGATCAACGTTGCCAAAAGCATTACCTATGTTATTTGGTTTTTTGGCAACAACAAAATCAACGGAAATTACGCAATTTTCAAGCCGGAAATGTAAATAAAATTGATGCTGATATGGATTTACATAGTTTTCGTAGCGCGCGTTTATTTCGGATTTGTTATGAATTTGCTTTAGAAGAACAATTAAGCTTTCATTCCGAAGTTTTTAATGAATGGAAAACGCAACGTTTATATGATCAAAGCGATTTTTATTCACGGTGTTTTTCGAGTGATTGCAGAACGAAATAATTGATTATTACGCATTTGTCGTAAAATCCATTTTTGCCGTTTTAAAACATATCGTGAAGGATGTTGAGCTTGATAAATTATTGGATTAGGTAGTGTTGCTGCTAATAAAGCGGCTTGCGAAACGGTTAATTGACGTGGACTAATGCTAAAATATTTATAACTAGCTTCATTAATCCCAAAAACATGATCGCCTAATTCAGCAATATTTAAATACATTTCCAAAATACGTTGTTTAGTCCAAAAAATTTCAATTAAAAAAGTAAACCAAGCTTCTATGCCTTTACGAATAAAACTTTTAGTTGGGGTTAAAAATAAGTTTTTGGCAACTTGTTGACTAATGGTACTGGCGCCGCGTAGTTGTCCACCTTTTAAATAACGCTGAATTGCCATCTGAATAGCCGCTGTATCAAATCCGGAATGATTAAAAAAATGTTGATCTTCAGAAGCAATTACTGCGGCTGAAGCATTTAAAGAAATATTTGCATAATTAACCCAACTGTATCGAATAGGTATAAAATGTTGATGTTGAATTAAATCTTCACTATGTCGATATAACATAAACATGGAAGTGGGAGCAGGTAGCCAGCGTAATAAAACAACGCTTATTATTGAAATGATTATAAAGCCAAATAATAATTGATAACCTAATTGCCATAATCGACTAAACCACGATCGTTGATTATGATTAGAATTAGCTGTAGTCGTATTCATTATAATTTAATAAAATGTTTGATTATAGATAAAATTAAGATTTTGAAAGCGTAATATAGACCCTTAAAATAAAAGTTATTTCAAATTTTGGACAAATTTTATGTCAGCAGCTCATATTCATTCGACGACTCAGAGTCGTTTATTTTTATCGTTAATATTGACTATTGGCTTTGTCATTTTTGAAATCATTGCCGCTTATCGCAGTCACAGTTTAGCATTATTATCAGATGCCGGACATAATTTAACCGATGTTATTGCATTAGTGTTAACTTTATATGCGGTTTATTTAACCAGCAGACCGGCAAATGCGCGAAAAACATTTGGTTATCATCGAGTGGGTATTTTGGTTGCATTAATTAATTCTGTCAGTTTAATTGGAATTGCATTAGGGATTTTTTATCAAGCTTATCAACGCATATTACAACCACTAATTGTGGATGCACCGATATTAATAACCGTAGCGAGTATTGCATTTATTATTAATACATTAACCGCTTGGTTATTAATGCACGGCAGTGAACATGATTTAAATCTTCGCAGTGCTTTTTTACATTTATTAGCGGATGCATTATCAACTTTAGCAGCGATTATTGCCGGTGTCATTATTTATTGGACGGGTTTATCTTGGTTAGACTCAGTGGTTAGTATTATTATTGGTTTATTGATTATTTGGAATGCAATAGGGATTTTACAAGAAAGTATTAATATTTTATTAGAAAATACACCAACTGATATTGATAGTAGTAAAATTGTTCGGGATTTAATGAGTATTCATGGTGTTAAAGGTGTACACGATTTACATATTTGGAGTATTAGCCAACAAACTCGTTTATTAACTGCGCATATTGTGACTGAAGATATGAATATTAGTCAAAGCGCAGTTATTCAACAACAAATTCACCGGCAAATTCATCAGAATTATGGAATTAATCACAGCACGTTACAAATCGAATGTGTTAATTGTGAACCTAATTTATTATACTGTGATTTAGAATCGCATAAACCTGTTCATTGCCATCATGATTAATCAATAAATATTAAAATTGAGATTTCAAAAATAATCAATTTTTATGATCTGGTTTAATATAATTAAATCTGGGATCAGTGGGCGTACCTTCCAATATCGAAGGAAATTCAATCGTTGGATTCCAAAAAATAACCTGCTCTATTTTTTGTGCTAAAGCAAAATCCTTTTCGGTAATTCCATGAGCAGAATGAGTGACTAATTTAACAATTACAAAAGCATATGAAACGGTTAAATCTGGATGATGCCAAGCCACTTCTGCTAAATGTCCGATGGTATTAATAACCATTAATGTCGATTTCCAACCGCTGGTACGAATTTTACGGCGAATCCAGCCTTTTTCATAATACCAATGTGGCAATTCGGTGGCTAATCGTTGTTGAATTTCATTTTCAGAAAATACTTTTAATAAATTTGACATATGCTAAAACGCCT
>JBEEJU010000183.1:0-5351 GCA_041169045.1 Pseudomonadota bacterium | reverse complement strand
GTCCAATCATGTCGTAGGGAGCGACTGCATTTGCTACATAATCGTAAACCCCCATCCCTCCTAAAGCTGGGGCGGCAAAAATTCCCGTACCTAATGCACCGATAATTCCCCCTACTCCATGTACCCCAAAAACATCTAGTGAATCATCATAACCAAAATGTGCTTTCAAATGAGTTACTGCATAAAAACAACAAGCTCCGGCAATTAATCCCAACATAATTGCGCCTAATGGACCAACAAAACCACAAGCCGGAGTGATTGCAACCAAACCGGCAACCGCTCCTGAGGCGGCACCTAACATACTGGGTTTTTCACGAGTGATCCATTCTGAAGCCACCCATGATAAAGTCGCAGCAGCAGTGGCTAATAACGTATTAGCGAAAACTAAACCAGCTAAACCATTGGCTTCTAAATTAGAACCGACATTAAAGCCAAACCAACCTACCCATAATAAGGAAGTCCCTATCATCGTCATGGTCACGCTATGTGGTTTCATGGCTTCTTTACCGAATCCTACTCGTTTACCGACTAAAATACAGCCAATCAATCCAGCAATTCCGGCATTGATATGAACTACGGTTCCGCCGGCAAAATCTAACGCGCCTTTTTGGAATAAAAATCCGGCGGTTGCGGCAGCAGCTTCGCCCGCAGTGGCATCGGTATAAGCATCAGGCCCTGCCCAATACCATACCATATGGGCAATAGGGATATAAGCGAAACTAAACCAAATCACGGTAAAGAGGAGTACCGCACTGAATTTAACCCGCTCGGCAAATGATCCGATAATTAAGGCTGGAGTAATTGCAGCGAAAGTTAATTGAAAAACCACATAAACGTACTCGGGAATTGCAACCCCTTTGCTGAAAGTTGCGGCTAAAGAATCCGGAGTAATGCCTTTTAAGAACAATTTACTCACGCCGCCGATCACTGCATTTCCTTCAGTGAATACTAAGCTATAGCCATAAATTGCCCATAAAATCGAAATTAAGGCAAAAATAACAAATATTTGCATTAAAATCGATAACATATTTTTCACTCTAACCATGCCGCCATAAAATAAAGCGAGTCCGGGAACAATCATTAAAATGACCAGTAAAGTTGACACTAGCATCCACGCTACATCACCTTTATTGACCACCGGAGTCGCTGCCCATGAACTAGAGCTGAAGGCTAATAAGATTAACCACGTCATAAAAACACGCATTTTTATTCTCCTTAACAGCTTGTTTTTAAAGAGCTTCTTCGCCGGATTCACCGGTGCGAATCCGAACTGCTTGTTCTAAGGGACTGACAAAAATTTTACCATCGCCAATTTTACCGGTATTCGCCGCGCTACTAATTGCTTCTAAAGCTTTCTCTACTAAATGATCAGCAACCGCGACTTCAACTTTAGTTTTAGGTAGAAAATCAACAACATACTCTGCGCCGCGATACAATTCGGTATGTCCTTTTTGCCGTCCAAAGCCTTTGACTTCGGTGACTGTAATTCCAGAAACGCCAATTTCGGATAAAGCTTCGCGTACATCTTCTAATTTAAAAGGTTTTACAATGGCGGTGATTAATTTCATGATTCAACTCGCAAGATTTAAAAAGGGATTAGCCAATTTTTTAAGCACGGAGTATGCCAGTGATTGATAAATCTTGATTACAGAGTTCATAATCACCGACTTGAATCAAATGATTGTTTCTTTGCACTAAAATGGTGTGATTTATTTTCTGAAATGCACCAAAATAGACCAAGTCAATTAACCTGCTTTTAAAATCGCAATTGCCGCATCACGAATAGTGGATAATTGTTGTTGATATTGATGTTGTAATTGGGCTAATTGATTTTTGTAATATTGTAATTGTTGTAAATGTTGTTGTTGCGAGCGTTGTAAACATAAACATAATGCAGCTTGACCTAATTGTTGATATTCAATGACAACGACTAATTTTTGAATTGCGCTTAATTCATTGCTTGTTAAAGCTTCAAAATAACAAATAGGATCAATCGTTTCAAAGAAATAATATCCACCTTGTAATGAAAGGGCATTGGTTTTTAATTTAGTTAATAAATCTATTTCAATCTCATTTTTAATGAGATAAAGTCGTTTAACAGCTAAAATAACGCTATCATTTAGTGGGTCTAAACGTAAATTTTCAATCGAAGAAAAGGGCGTTAAATCAAAAATAAATTGTTGCTCAATAGATTGATTAAGAACGCGCTGTTTTATAGAATCTATTTCTCGAATTCCTTGGCCGATATTAATAAATAATTGTATATAATATCGTTGTTGATTCTGCGCAATTGTGGATTGAATAATACATTGATCTCGTTTATATAATTCGGTTAACCAAAAAGTTTGTTCGATTAATTGTTGGCGAAAAGCTTGACAGCTTTTTTGGATTTTAATTGAAGCTTGCGGTAATTGCCCTTGACTAAAAGGCAATAAAAATTGATAAGCCTCAATGATTACAGAAGGAATATCTGTTTTTGTCAATAAATCTTCGGTTTTGAATTGTGAATGACATAAATTTTGACTCAAAATATGTTGAGTATAATATTGATATTGCTCAGAATAATAATCAATATGCCACTCTTCAGCTAATTGACGTAATATTATTTCAGAATTTTGTAACCATAAATCATAATCAATCATTGATCGTGATTGGGCTTCAGTGGCTAATAAACTCGCCGTTAAATAATCGATCCATAAATAATAACTGGTTAAAGCTAATAATTGATCGCGTTTTGCTAATGAAGCCGCAATACTTAAGGGATGGCGAAAAGCAATTAAATAATGGACTTTTAAAGACAATTCAGCAAATAATGGTTGCCAAAATCCTAATAAACGCGATAATCTAGGGTCTTTAATTGCCCAACAATTGAATTGAGATAATCGTTGTTGTAATAATTGTCGCGCTTGTTGTTTTAATAATTGATAATTATCGGTATTAAAATCGATAGGTTCGGGCATAATACGATACCAACTGCTATTATTGATGGCTAATAATTGTTCATTAATTGCAACAACTTCTGTATCTTCCCAAAAACCGCGCTCATTATTATCTAAACTCGGCGGTAATAAATGATCACCGAATTCCGCGCCTAAAGCGATTAAACCACTGGCAATCGCACTCGTTCCGCTACGGTGCATTCCTAAAATGACAATAATCCGTTTATCTAAAAATTCAATCATGAGAATAAATAATCAAAGTTAAAATAAAATAAAAATCCAATTAATCAAACCGAGAAATGGTTTTCGGTAATCGTTGAAAAATCGGCGCGCTGGTTAATTGATATTTTTCAGGATAATAAATACCCGCTAAATATAAACCTTGTGGTGGCGCAGTGATTCCAGCTTGGGTGCGATCTTTGGAAAGTAACACTTGTTGTATCCAATTTGCCGGCTGTTTGCCTTCGCCCACCGCCATTAAACTACCCACTATATTACGCACCATATGGTGTAAAAACGCATTTGCGCAAATATCAATCACAATTTGTTCAGCTTGCGCTTGAACTTCTATGAAATAAAGCTGTCGATAAGGGGTTTTTGACTGACATCCTTGGGCGCGAAAAGCGGAAAAATCGTGATGTCCATTTAAAAATTGCGCCGCTTCAGCCATTTTTTCAGCATTGAGTGCAATCGAATGCCAAGTATTTAATCGACCATACAATGCGGAATTCATCGCTCGATTCAAAATTAAATAACGATACCAACGTGCTAAAGCACTATAACGCGCATGGAAATCTGAAGGCATGATTTGTGCGGATAACACCCGAATTTCTGCCGGTAAATAGCGATTTGTTCCCACGACCCAGGAATATTCTGAACGGTCGATATTTGTATCAAAATGTAACACTTGTTGTAGCGCGTGTACGCCCGCGTCGGTGCGCCCCGAAGCCATCACCTGAATCGGTTGATTCGCAATCACAGATAAAGCTTGTTCCAATTCTGCTTGAATCGTACGACGGCCCTGCTGCATTTGCCAACCGGCAAAATTTGTACCGTCATATTCAATAGTTAGGGAGATTCTTTGCATGGTTCACCTTAAAAAAAACCTGAAAATGATCTTGTTTTTAAACAGAGGATTTTCAGGCGAAAAGTAGCATTCATAACCGCTTCAAATTAAAATGCGTCATTAATATTCATTTTTCATTTTAGCAAACATTTTTTATGACTGATTATAAACTCACCCATCTGAAACAACTTGAAGCCGAAAGTATCCATATTATTCGTGAAGTGGCGGCTGAATTTGAGCGTCCAGTGATGTTATATTCGATTGGTAAAGATTCGGCGGTGATGTTGCATTTAACAATAAAAGCCTTTTATCCCGGAAAACCACCTTTTCCTTTGTTGCACGTGGATACCACTTGGAAATTTAGAGAAATGATTGAATTTCGTGATCGAATGATTAAAGAATTAGGCTGGAATTTAATTGTTTATATTAATCAAGATGGGGTTGAACAGGGAATTGGCCCGTTTACTCACGGCAGTAAAAAACATACCGATGTAATGAAAACCGATGCGTTAAAACAAGCTTTAGATAAATATCAATTTGATGCTGCATTTGGTGGTGCGCGGCGTGATGAAGAAAAATCGCGTGCTAAAGAACGAGTTTATTCATTTCGAGATAAAAATCACCGTTGGGATCCTAAAAATCAACGTCCGGAATTATGGAATATTTATAATGGTAAAATTGATAAAGGCGAAAGTATTCGCGTATTTCCTTTATCGAATTGGACGGAATTAGATATTTGGCAATATATTCATTTAGAGAATATTCCGATTGTCCCATTATATTTTGCTAAAGAGCGTCCGGTGGTTAATCGTGATGGCATGTTAATTATGGTGGATGATGAAAGAATGCCTTTAACAGCGGAAGATAAAATAGAAATGCGAAAAGTTCGTTTCCGTACTTTGGGCTGTTATCCATTAACCGGAGCGGTGGAATCGAACGCAACAACTTTGCCAGAAATTATTCAAGAAATGTTATTAACCACCACTTCTGAACGGCAAGGACGTTTAATTGACCATGATCAAGCCGGTTCAATGGAACAGAAAAAACGCGAAGGGTATTTTTAATTTCTGCTGTAATGAAAAAATCTTAACAGAAATTCGCGTTAATAATCCCAAAAAATTCACTTTCTTTTCCGGTTATCCATTTAATGTCGATAAAAAATTAGGGTTAGCCGGTTTTTGTGATTTTGTTTTTTCAAAAAAATACAATACAGTTTTTATTGAGAGTCAAACGTTTTGAAAAATTGGATTTTGATTTTTTACCTAATACTTAGGTGTTTGGCAGATCGTGATTGATAGTTTTAATTAAGTGGAATAATTATGTTGTTTTCAAAAGTGTTACTAGAA
>JBEEJU010000182.1:0-4448 GCA_041169045.1 Pseudomonadota bacterium | reverse complement strand
ACTTCGGCATGTTGTTATCCACACATCGCTTTTTATTGGTGCTGTTGACTCTGCTACAGTTAGTCGCGCCCCTGATTCATGCCCATTCTGGTAACAACTTCGCTCAATTTGGCTGGCATTTACCCAATTTTGAGGTTTACCATTCCCGGTCACAGATTTGTTCGCAACCTAGCCTACACTCTTTATCTACATTTAATCAACTCGACAATACTATCGTTAGTATTAGTCATGGAATTAAACCTCAAAACTTTTTAGCCAAAATTTCGTCGGTCGATATACTCATTAGTCAATTCATTTTTCAAACGACTTCTAGCTATCATCTTATTGATTTTATTGTGCTTTTGATAGGCATTAGAGCTACTAATCTTCTATCTTCTCATCCGCCGCGCGCACCTCCCACTTACCAACTAATATAAGTTTTTCCACTCTCTGAATAACTCTCAACATTTATAAACTAAATGCGTTGACAGAGAGTTGCTGTTAATCTAATTTTTTTGGAGCCAATCCATGAAGCTTTCACGCTTTTGGTTATTAGCAGGCTGGTGTTTGGGGATTTTAATAATAACGAATAGTTTTGCCCAAACTCAGCCTATAGTCGAGCATTATGATGCGATTGAAGAAGATCAAAAACTCACTTTATCACAATTAGTCAATTTAACTGTAGCCAAACATCCTGAACAAGAATGGTTACAAGCTTTAGAAACCGAAGCTAAAGCTCTACAACGACGAGGCGATAGTTGGATTGCTGGAGCGGTAGAAACCAATTTACGTTATCAAGAAGCGACCAGCGGCACTTTACATTACATCGACGCTGGCGTTCAAATTCCCATATGGAATATCGGACAACGTCAAGCTGAACGACAAGTGGCTTATCAAGCACAATTATCCGCAGGTTCACAAACTGCCGCGATTCGATTAAAAATTGCGGGATTAATTCGTTTTGCAATATGGGATATTGCGTTACAAAAATTGCGCTATCAGCAAACTCAAACGGATTTAAAAAATTTTGAAACTTTACTGATTAAAGTCAAACGTCGCGTTGTATTAGGCGATTTACCTAAAATGGATGAATTACTCATGCAAACTGAATTATTACAAAAGCGTTCTGCATTAGTATTAGCTGAAGCTGAAGTGATGCACTCGAGAAAACGTTATATCTCCTTAACACAAACTCATAAAATACCGCTACATTATCGAGAATTATTAGTTTCAATTAGCGAAATCCAAAATAATCATCCTGCATTAATCGCGATTAATCATTTAATTGAACGTAAACAAGCCGAAATTCAAGCTTTAGCGAAAGTTGGTTCTGGACAAAGTAATTTAGCCATTGGCATTAATAGCGATCGCCCTAGTAATCAAGACAGTCGCAGTAATAATACGGAAAGTTTTAATATTGGAATTACGATTCCTTTTGCTGGAGAAGCACATCTCGCTCCGCAATTGGCAGCTTTATATGTTGAATTAAATCAGTTAATTGCCGAGCAACATCAATTACATCGAGATTTAGAATTAGCTCATCATGAAGCTGAACATAATTTAGCCGTCAATCGGGCTGAAATGGAGATTGCTACGGAATTAAAACAAGTGGCAGAACAACATTTAAAAATGACTGAATTAAGTTTTTCGGTAGGCGAAACGGATTTATTAGATTTATTAAAAATTCAAGCGCGAACTCAACAAGCAGTATTAAATGCTCAAGAACGAGCATTAATTTTACAACGAGATTATGCTTTTTATAATCAATCAGTTGGAGTTTCACCATGAATTATTTTTCAGGGCTATTATGCTTAATGATAATTGGATTTTATCCTAGTATTCAAGCTGAAGAAATTAAATTAACTGAACAACAAATTAAACAATTAGCGATTGAATTAGGACATTTAAAACCAGCTACTCAATCGTTATTATTGACTGCTCCGGCGAAAATTGTTGTTCCTCCACAACAAGAATATACCGTAAGCACTCCCCAAACCGGATTAATTAATCAATTATATTTTGCAGTCGGTGATCAAGTGAATAAAAACCAATTGATTGCTGAAATTCATAGTCCAGAATTATTAACCCTACAACAACGTTATTTACAAATAAACAATCAACGTCAATTAGCTTGGGAAAATTATCAGCGCGATCAAAAATTATTTAATGAGGGTATTATTCCCGGAAAAAGGTGGCAGGAAAGTCGCAGTCAATATCAAAATATTCATGCAGAATTTGAAAGCATTTCGCAAATGTTAGCCATTTCTGGTTTATCGACAAATCAAATTCGTGATCTCACTCAACAACATTTATTAAATCCGCGCTTAATGATTGTCGCGCCAATTCAGGGAGTCATTTTAGAACAATTAGTCATGACTGGTGAACGAGTCAATGCTTTATCTCCAATGTATAAAATCGCTCATTTATCTCCTTTATGGTTAGAAATTGCCATTCCACAAGAGCAAATTGCGCAAATTCAAATTGGCAATGAAGTACAAATTGAAGCTTATTCAACCACCGCAACGGTACAATTATTGGGAAATAGCGTTAATCCAGAAACTCAAACCATTACCGTTCGAGCTGTGATTGATCATCCAAGTTCAGAACTGCGCCCGGGACAAATGGTTAAAGCGCAATTAATTCAACGGCGTAATCAAATTGCGTATCAAGTTCCGAACACCGCTTTAGCACAGTATCAAGGTCGTAGTTATTTATTTATTCGCCAAGCACAAGGGTTTCAAATAATCACGGTAAAAGTATTAGCTAAACAAGCCAACGACAGCATTATCAGTGGTCAACTCAAAGGCACGGAATCGATTGCGATTCGAGGCGCGGTTGCTTTAAAAGCCAATTGGTTACGCTTAGGAAGTGAAGAATAATGGCACGCTTAATTCAATTTGCTTTAACCCAAAGATTATTGGTGTTATTAGGAATTTTGCTATTGATAGGTGGCGGTTACTACGCATTTCAAAAAATTCCGATTGATGCCTTTCCTGAAGTTTCACCTACACAAGTCAAAATTATTGTCAAATCCGCTGGAATGACTCCTGAAGAAGTCGAGGCGCGCATTACCGCACCGATTGAAGTTGAATTATTGGGCATTCCGCATCAAGTGATGTTACGTTCAATGGCAAAATACGCGCTGACGGATATTACCGTCGATTTTGAAGAAGGCACGGATATTTTTTGGGCGCGACAACAAGTGGCTGAACGTCTAAATTCAGTCTGGGGCAATTTACCTGCCGCTGTACAAGGAGGAATCGCACCGATGACCACCCCCTTAGGTGAAATGTTTATGTTTTCGATTGAAGGTGAAAATTTAACTTTAATGGAAAAACGCGATTTACTCGATTGGGTGATTCGTCCGGCATTACGCACCGTTCCTGGGGTGGCAGATGTCAATTCTTTAGGTGGATTGGTTAAAAGTTTTGTGGTCAAACCGGATAGCTCGCGGATGTCAGCGCGTCATATCGGTTTGAATCAATTGTTGTCTGCGCTAGAACTCAACAATCGTAATGATGGAGCTGGGCGTTTAATTGAAGGTGAAGAAGCCTTAATTGTGCGAGTAGAAAATCGCATTAAAACTTTGGAAGATGTTAAGAACACAGTAGTCAGTCATGACCATAATATTCCGATTAAAGTTGCAGATATTGCTGAAGTCGATTTTGCTGGATTAACTCGTTATGGCGCAGTGAGTAAAGATGCCAAAGGCGAAGCAGTTACTGGATTAGTGCTGAGTTTACGCGGCGCAAATGCTAGACAAACCGTCGTTGAGATTGAAAAAAAATTAACCGAAATCAGTGCTGGCTTTCCTCGCGGGGTAAAAATTGAAGTTTTTTACAATCGCGGCACTTTAGTGAATAAAGCGGTTTCGACGGTGACTCACGCTTTATTTGAAGCGATTATTTTAGTCCTTATTCTATTAATTGCTTTTTTAGGTAATTTACGCGCCGCAATAACGGTGGCTTTAGCCTTACCATTAGCTGCCTTTATTACGTTTATTTTAATGAATTATTTTGGTTTATCGGCTAATTTAATGAGTTTAGGTGGATTGGCGATTGCGATTGGTATGTTAGTCGATGGTGCGGTGGTGGTTGTTGAAAATATTATTACGCATTTAGCTCATAAAGAAAAAGCCGAACGTTTACCACGATTACATTTAATTTATCGCGCCACTCGTGAAGTTTCAATTCCAGTAACCTCTGGCATTTTAATTATTATTATTGTTTTTTTACCGTTAATTACTTTACAAGGATTAGAAGGAAAATTATTTACTCCAGTCGCATTAACCATTGTTTTTGCTTTAAGTGGCTCCTTAATTTTATCGTTATCGGTTATTCCGGTATTAGCTTCTTATTTATTAAAACAAGTGTCACATGAAGAGCCTTGGCTACCCAGACAATTACAACGTTATTATCGCCCTTTATTATTATTCTGTTTAGCTCATCAACGAATTGTGATTGGCATGA
>JBEEJU010000181.1:0-10420 GCA_041169045.1 Pseudomonadota bacterium | reverse complement strand
CCCACAAATGATCACCATATTCAGTATGCAAAATTTTACCGTATCGTTGTAAGACAAAAAAACCCCGTTCTAAAGCTTTTTGTTTTGCGTCTGCATAAATATGAAAAGCCGCAATTGCCCCATAAAGTTTATAATCTTTATACAACGGATATAGAATTTTGAAATTGCGCATTTTACGCTCTAATTTATCTAAATCTTTCTCATGCGCTTTGTATTTGATTTCAACAATTCCAACCGTATTGCCATTAGTCATTAAAATATCGTATTCTTCTTGAATTTTGCCCCTATGCTTAAATTCATTTTTGCTAATATCGTCAAATGTAATTGAACCTAAGCGCGTATCTTTTAATAAACTATTTACAAAAAATTCTTCGGCAACTAAACCTTGATTTCTGCCAATATTATCTAGCATTTCACCAATTCGATTCAGTTTTTCATCAGTTTTACGCATTTGTTCATCAGTTTTGCGCATTTGTTCATCGAGTTTATCCGATTTAATCGCTAAACTTGCCACTAATGCTTTTAATTCATCATCAGTCATTTTTGAATTTCTCAAATTTAATAAGCTGGAAACAATTTAACATTTCTACAAAAATTCTAATATTTTATCCCAAAATCATTTTTTCAACCTGCTGTTTTGCCTGTTCCAAACTAGCTGCGGCTTGTTGTTGCAATTGTTTTGCTTGATTACGAATTGCTTTATAGTATTTTGACCGGTATCGAAGCTAGTTTTGCAATTTTGCTAAAATCTTTTTTATTGTAAGTGATAAGCTCGGTACAATGCGTTTCTGCAATCGCGGTATGAATACAGTCATTTATTTGTCTAAAACCGATTTGTTTAGCAATATGGCTGGCGCGTTTAATTTCTGTGAGCGAATAACTTACCGCATTGAGTTGAAATAAGTCATTGGCAATAGATTCTATTTCAGCATCAGCGACTTTTAGTTTTCCCAATACAAAAAGAATTTCCTGATAATTCAAGTCGGTGTCAAAATAAATCATATTTAGATTTCCATATCGTTGACTTCATCGGCTAATGCGGTTAAATCAATTTCCGCTGCAACTTTAATATTCCGTTTTTTATTATGGCTAAGAAAGTTTTTTAATGCGGTATTTTTTTCAGATTTTTGTTTTGTTTGTACGTTCTGCAGTGCATAACGTTGTTGGAGAAAAAGGTAAAAATCGTAAAGTTCGATTTGTGCTTGAGGTGGTAGTGTTTTTAAATCAATGGGTTGTATTGCTTGCATGGTTTTCTCCTAAAATCACAATTCAACGTGTTATTTTGCCTGTTCCAAACTAGCTGCGGCTTGTTGTTGGAGTTGTTTTACGCAAAAGCGAATTGCGCTGATGGGGTTAGCGATTTCGGTTTCAATGAATTAACTTAAGGAAACTTTTTATAAAAGTCCTCTCGATTACCGACTCTTAAAAACTCTATTTCTTCACCTTCAAAATAAAACCCAATTCGATAGCGATAATCAAATTTAATGCGGTAAAAATTGGGATAGCCTGACATTTCGGTTAGATTTGACAATTGCGAAATTGAGTTTATATCTTTTGCCTCAACTAAGAGTTGTTTTATTTTTGCCAAAATGCGTTGGTCAGTTATTTTTTCAGTGTCTTTGACAAAGCGTCTACTGATTTTTATTTTCATTGTGACAGGCTGTCAATAAAAGCGATAGTTTCGTCTTCGGTTAAAAATTCATTTTCATCTTTCGCTTCTTTGCAAGCCATATAGAGGGCAAGCGTTTCTAGTTTTTCAGCTTGTTTTTGCAATAATTCTTGTAAAAAGAATTGTTGCGTTTCAGTGGGCAATGTTTCGTAGAGTGCATATAAACTGTGTGCGGTGGCATTTTGTATTTGCATGGTTTTCTCCTAAAATTAGCTTTTCTACCTATTGTTTTGCGTGTTCCAATTCAGCGGCGGCTTGTTGTTGCAATTGTTTTGCTTGATTACGAATTGAGCTGATGGGGTTTGCGATTTTGGGTTGTTTTTCACATTTTAATCGTAAACTGTCCGCGCAGAAATCAATATCATACTCTTGCCAAATAATAGAACGCCCTTTATTACCGATTTTGACGGAATTAAAAATATCAGTTTTTTTTAATTCAGTCATTATGCCTTTTTCGAGCAACTCTTTAAATTCGGCGATAATAATGATATGGTCATTATAGGTTATTTTAATGCTGTAATTATCGGCATTGGGTTCAATTGCGGTAATATACTGAAACATGGCATTATTCCAGTGGTTCAATATTAAAGGGCGTTTGCATTGCTTTACACAGTTCCCAATCTTGTAATAATTCTTCTTGATGTAATGCCGTCCATTCTAATACCATTGATTTAACGCGCTTAGGGGCATCGCCTTTAATAATTTTAATCGGGCTTATTGTCACCACTAATTCATATTCGCCATATTCGGCATGAAAATGCGGCGGGGCGTGGTCATCAAAAAACATTTTAATTAGAATACCGTAGAATATAGAAATAGTGGGCATTTTTTATTCTCCTAAAATCAGTTTTTCAACCTGTTGTTTTGCCTGTTCCAATTCAGCGGCGGCTTGTTATTGCAGTTGTTTGGCTGAAAATAAAATTGCGCTGATGGGTGAATCATTTAGGTTAATAAATTAAAGCGTGTTTTACAGCATAACGATAGAGTGTTTTAGGCTCTATATCAACCATGCCATTATTAAATTCAAGACATCCCCATTCTTTATTAATTTGGGCTGTGTTTAAGTTTTTTTCTCTGACATGCTTTTTAATTAATTCGCTTAAATCAACTTCTATTTTTTCGCCATTTTCAAAAGTTAGCATAAAAATATAATCGTGTTGAGATTCAAAATTGACTAATTTCATACTTTACTCCAGTGGTTGTATTTTGTGGAAGTTTTGGCTATCCCACATTTCAATTAATTCTTCTTGATGGATTTCTGCCCATTCCCTAACTAATTGACGGCATTTCTTAGGTAAATTGCCCTCAATAATATTCAAATTAATTAATTCCATAATAGCTTCATAGTCACCGTATTTTATGTGAATATGACGTGGCGGGTGTTCATTGTCAATTAAATACATGCGAATAATGATTCCATAAAACCGGCTTATTTCTGGCATTTTTTATTCTCCTAAAATTAGCTTTTCTACCTGTTGTTTTGCCTGTTCCAATTTGGCGGCGGCTTGTTGTTGTGTTAGTTCAAATAAAAACTCCGGTGCAAAATCAGCACCATTATTCCATTTAACCGTTTTTAATAGGCTATCTACTTTAATGGTTGAGAATAAGTCTTTATCTTTTAAGGGTTCAAACATTTCCCCCCATAATTCAGGAAGTAAATCACAACAGCCTGTTATACCATTATTAAAAGCCAGCCATATTTTATAATCTCCTAAATATTTAACTTGCTCAATATGTAATATCATTTTTTACTCCAAAGGCTCAATATTTAATAATGGTTTTCTTTCTTTGCAACGTGTCCAGTTTGCCAGTAATTCTTCGCGGTGTATCGCCAGCCATTCTAAAACCAGTGATAAAGCACGGCGTGGTATTTTTCCGCTTATAACTGCGCCGTTTAAGTTAATTAACGCTTCGTCATCGCCATATTGTGCATGAAAGTGTGGCGGGTTATAATAATTCCAAAAAATCGGCTTATTTCCGGCATTTTTTATTCTCCTAAAATCAGTTTTTCAACCTGTTGTTTTGCCTGTTCCAATTCTGCGGCGGCTTGTTGTTGGAGTTGTTTGGCTGAAAAGCGAATTGCGCTAATGTGGTTAGCGATTTCGGTTTGTTTTTTTATTGATGGAAGTGGAATTTTAATTTGCTTTATTTGTTCAAAGTTTATATTAGGCTGTGCCGAAACTGTTAAAAATCGTTGAGCTTGTTTTTTGCAAATACTTGAATTAAGAGTTGCTATTAAATAGCTCTCATTAATAGCAATATCATTTCTTAAAATAATCTTTGCAATAGCTTGATTTATATTTGCCTCTCCAAAATCAATAGGTAAAATCGTTGCTACTCCAATACTTCCAGCCATTGTATAAAGTAATTCACCACCCTTTAATTTAGACCGTACCATTTTGTTATGTAATTCTTCTTCAATATAGGTTAAATTTCCTATAATTCCATCTATTGAAATATTTTGTACTTTTAAAAATGGAATGCCGTTATCAACATAATCTTCACCTTTCCAAAGTGGTGTTTCTCCTTTTGTTATAATTTTTATTAAATTGGAAAATTTAACAGCCTGACTTTCATTTAAAGATTTTTCCAAATAATCAAACTCAACTAAATGATAAAACGGGTCAAACCGTCCACCGCTTAATTGACTAGAACGAGCAATAAAAAACGTTTTCTTTTCGCTCGCTGGCGGTAAAGTAATGCCTAATTCCTGCAATAAATAGCCGTCTATACTTGCCAATAACGCGGCGGCTTCAGCTTCTTTTTGTTTTTTTGCATTATAGGCTGTTTCAAATAAAGCAATTATTTCATCTTGTTCTTTTATTGAAGGCAATGGAACTATCAAAGATTTAATTTGCGGAGCGGTAATAGTTTGTTTAGCTGTATGTGCCACATTCTGTAAAAAGATTTTATTACCAACATAAGAATTTAAGTAAATCCATAAGTAGTATGGTCTGATAACGTTTTTATTCACAGAAATTTTTATCAGGTTAGCATTTATATTTGAATTTTCAAATACTTTTGTCACAATGGCAGTTTTACCAATTGTTGCACCTCTTACAGCCATTACCAAATCATTTTCTAAAACAATGGTACGAGAAAAATTTTTGCTTATATCTTCATCAATAAAGTCATAATTTTTTAAATCATTATCTAAAAAACCTTCTTTCGTAATATTGCCAATTTTCAAAACACATACACCATATTTTTTATAATCTATGTCATAAAAAGTTGGGTATCTGTATAACTCAGTTAATAACTCTCCAAGTTGAAAGACTTTATATTTTCCAGCGTAAACTTTTTTCTTGAGATTTATAAACTCTAAATCGTAGAAATAAGGGTCGAATCGTCCTAATAACTCGCCCCGATTTATCAAAAACACCTTGTTTTTATCTAAATCGAGGCTTAAAGAAAATTTGCATCTTGCCTCGCTTCAATTGCCGCAATAAACCGTTTTAACTCCTCACTAATTTCAATCAAATCATTCTGTGGAATGATTCGCCCCGTCGCATCAAAACCAATAAACTCCGCAATCGCCATAAAAATCGGATAATCCGGCAACTTAGCTTGTTTCTCAGCTTGATAACGCTCTTCTAATTCCTCCTTAAACGCATTTAATTTATCATTATATTCCTGACTAATTTCATCACGCTGAGATTTAATCGCCTCATCTTTAACTTTCAAATCCTCCAAAGAAGCCAAATCCGCCGCGCTTAAATCCTGACCTTGCAATTTCTTTTTAGCCTTTTCATATTGCAAAACCAACGGCTTTAATTTCGCCTTTTTTTCTAATTCCATTTTTTCAACAAACATTTTTAAATCCGTTTGTTTCGCTAAATCATCCTGCAAACCCAGTTTAATAGCTCTAATATTTTCAGTGGTTTTTGCATCATGTTTTTTCAAAAATAACACCGAACTTTTAACTCCCGCGCCGGTATTGGTAAACGCAGTTTGCGGCAATGAAACTACCGCCACAATTCTAAATTTTTCCTCAATTCCATCGCGTACATATTGCGCACTGGAATTCGTTAAAATTCCGTCTGGAATCACAATTCCCAAATAACCGCCTTCTTTTAAAAAACGATGACATTGCTCAATAAATAAAATTTCCGTACTTTGATTTTCCCGACCCGTGGTTAAATGTTTTGATTTTAACTGTTTATCAATCCAATTAATTTCTTTCAAAGCAAAATCATAATATGGCGCAGTATTACCATCCGTTTGCATATAGGATTTTTCCGACTGCTTAACAATCGAACCAAACGGCGGATTAGTCACAATAAAATCAAAACTATTTTTTTCAAAACCGGAATTGCCTTTTTTGCCATTACAATTTTTAGCAATATAATCAATTTCAAAAAGACCATCAAAATTAATCACGTTAGTATGCCCGTCATCGTGAATAATCATATTCATTTTCGCCACGCGGCTAATTTGGTCATTGATTTCAATGCCAAATAAATTCTTTTCAGCAAAACCGTGCCAATGATTAAAATGCTCAACGGCTTCATCGGGAATAGTCACGTTATATTCAAGGTCAGCTTGCTTGCGAATTTTGTCTAAACAATACAGCAAAAAACCACCCGAACCGCAGGACGTATCTAACACGCGGCTTTTGTAAGTCATCGGCAACACATCAACCGCAAATTTAACCACATTGCGCGGCGTGAAATATTGCCCAAAATCACCGCGAAAATAAGTCCCTAAAAAGGTTTCAAACGCTTTGCCTTTACTGTCTAAATCCGTTTTTAAAAAACTAATTTCCTGAAAATAACCGACAATCGTTTCAATCCGCTCCGGTGTTAAATCAATCGGTTTATTAAAAATTTCAGGGTCAAAAATTTTGCCTTCTTCATAGATTTTAATAATCCGCTCTTTTAAATCCGCTAAGTTTTTAGCTTCGTCTTTATCATCTTCATTATAAATTTGAAATTCATAATGCTGTCCTTTTTTCGTATTTTTTTCATCCCTGATTTTACAAAAAATCAGTTTATCTAATTCATCAAACGCTTGCGAAGGATTTAATTCACCGCCTGCCCAAAGTGCATCATGCGCTTGTTTAAAAACATCGCTTAATTCCTTTTCACTGACTGGCTGCAAATCAGGTACTTTGATTTGTTTTGGAATGCCTTGGATTTTGTCAACATAATAGCCGCCTTTCGCAAAGCTATATTTATTAACACTATTTTCACCGTAATAAGGAATATTAGATTTTTTAATTCGTAAATTCTTCTCTTTATCAAACTGAAAAAAGCGTTGTGTATTCCCTTTTGTCACCCAAATGAATTTCGTTGTTCCGGCTAAAAGATTCGCATAACTGAAAGCTTGTTTAATCGCTTCTTTAAATTCAAGCTCGCTAATGGTTTTGCTTTTACATTCCACCACAATATAGGGCTGAGTTTGCGCATCATCTTTATAAACCACAATATCGGATTCTAAATTTGATACCCCCGATTTTACAGAAACAAATTGTTGTATCCTTTTTACCGGATAACCGTATTCCAACACCAATTTTAAAAACGTTTCCGCTTGGACTTGTTCTTCGGGATTCGTATAATTACGTTTTTTATTTTGATAAAGATAAGTAATCAATTTTTTTTCTTCATCAAATTGAATTAAATTTTTTTCGATGCCTTGTTGTATTAATTTCATAAAGAATAAGTGAGATTAATTATTGAAAAAAGAATGATTTATACCGACACCATTTCAGTTTCAATTAATTCTTCAGCCAACCCTTCAATTCGATCAACGCCTACCACTTTTTCATTTTTATCTAAACGAATCATAGTCACGCCTTGAGCATTACGCCCCACCACTGAAATCTCAGTGACACGAGTTCTGACTAAAGTACCGCCATCAGTAATAATCATTAATTCATCTTGATCATTCACTAATAATGCGCCCACTACTTTTCCATTACGTTCTGAAGTTTGAATTGCAATAACACCTTGACCACCGCGCGATTGTTGACGGAATTTATCCACTGTAGTACGTTTGCCAAAACCATTTTCAGTAATATTTAATACCGTGCCTTCAATTGCAATAATTAATGAAATCACTTTTTGTTCAGCATTTAAACGAATTCCACGCACACCCGCCGCCGTTCTTCCCATTGAACGAACATCTGATTCATGAAAACAAATCGCTTTTCCATCGCTGCTAAATAACATAACATTTTGTTGTCCATCGGTAATTGCTACGCCAACTAAAGTATCTTGTTCGCGTAAATCAATGGCGATTTTGCCATTACTTCTTTGGTTTTCAAATTCTTTTAATGGGGTTTTTTTAACCGTACCTGAAGAGGTTGCCATAAACACATATTTATCTTCAGAATATTCGCGTACGGCTAATAATGCATTAATTTTTTCACCATTTTCTAAAGGCAATAAATTAACAAAAGGTTTCCCGCGTGAAGCACGACTGGCTAAAGGTAATTCATACACTTTTAGCCAATAAACTTTTCCCAATGAAGAGAAACACAAAATCGTATCATGCGTATTGGCAATAAATAATTTATCAATAAAATCTTCTTCTTTAGTTGCAGTGGCGGATTTGCCTCTTCCGCCTCGATGTTGCGCTTTATAATCGGATAAAGGCTGGGTTTTTACATAGCCTTGATGCGACATTGTGACCACTAAATCTTCTTCAGTAATTAAATCTTCAGCCGATAAATTTAATTGATCTTGTAAAATTTGGGTTCGGCGTGAATCGGTATATTCATTTTTAATATCGCTTAATTCTTTTTTGACCATTAACATTAATTCAATATCACTGGCTAATAGCGTTAAATATTGCAGAATTTGAATTAATAATTGGCGATATTCGGTTAATAATTTATCCTGTTCTAAACCGGTTAAACGATGTAAACGTAATTCTAAAATCGCTTGCGCTTGCATTTCGGATAAACGATAGACTGAATCTTGTAAACCGAATTCATTAGATAATAATTCTGGACGAGAATGGGAATGATCGATATTGGCTAATAATTCACAAACCAATCCACCCTGCCATAATTGCGCTAATAATTGTTGTTTAGCTTGTTGTGAATGGGAAGCGGATTTAATTAAACCAATCATTACATCAATATTAGAAAAAGCGACCGCTAATCCTTCTAAAATATGCGCTCTTTCTCTGGCTTTATTTAATAAAAATAGGGTTCTGCGAGTGATAATTTCACGTCTGTGATTAATAAACGCTTGTAAAATTTCTTTCAAAGTTAAACAATAAGGGCGACCGTCCACAATCGCCACCATATTAATGCCAAACGCGGTTTCTAATTGAGTTTGTTTATACAAATTATTTAAAATAACTTCTGCTGATTCGCCGCGTTTTAATTCGATAACCATCCGCATTCCATCTTTATCGGATTCATCACGCAATCCCGAAATGCCATCAAGTTTATTCTCTTTAATCATTTCGGCAATTTTTTCTAATAAACGCGCTTTATTCACCTGATACGGTAATTCAGTGACAATAATTGCCTGACGATGATTATCGCCTATTTCTTCAAAATGGGTTTTAGCGCGTAAATAAATTCGCCCTCTACCTGTGCTATAAGCTTCATAAATCCCATTCGCTCCATTAATAAATCCAGCGGTTGGAAAATCAGGACCTGGTAAATAATTCATTAATTCTTGAATTGAAATCGAAGGCTGATCACATAATGCTAAACAAGCACTAATCACTTCAGCTAAATTATGCGGTGGAATATTCGTCGCCATGCCTACCGCAATTCCTGAAGAACCATTAATTAATAAATTGGGAATTCGCGTAGGCAATACGCTAGGTTCAAATTCTGATTCATCATAATTAGGCACAAAATCGACGGTTTGTTTCTCAATATCAATTAATAATTCATGAGATAATTTCGTTAATCGCACTTCGGTATATCGTTGTGCAGCCGGCGCGTCGCCATCAACACTACCGAAATTCCCTTGTCCATCAATTAATAAATGCCGCATCGAAAAAGGTTGCGCCATTCTGACCATCGTATCGTAAATTGCCATATCACCATGCGGATGATATTTTCCCATCACTGCGCCTACAATCCGCGCCGATTTTTTATACGATTTATTCCAATCATTATTTTCCTCTAACATAGCAAATAAAATTCGACGATGCACCGGTTTTAATCCATCTCGCACATCGGGTAAAGCTCGACCAATAATCACACTCATCGCATAATCGAGATAAGATTGTTTCATTTCATCTTCAAGCGTAATTGAAATAATTTCTTTAGCAAAATCTGACATAAGGATTTACAAAAAATACAGGAATTAAAAAAAAGTCCTGTTAAATCTAAAAAAATTTAACAGGATAGGTTTATATCGTAAAAAAATGGTGGGCAATATTAAAAATGGATGGCAAATTCTCCATAAATGGTACGCCCGGGTTGTCCCATAATATAGGGATAACTTGAATTCATCACCGGAAAATAAATTTTTTCATAGACTAAATTATCCAAATATAACGTGAAAGTCATAGGATATTGTTCTGCAAAATGAATACCATGATTAAAATCATAACGCATATTTAAACTTAATTGATGATAACTCGGGGTTTTATTTCCTGTTACGCGTGATTTACTAAAAAATTGATCAAAGATTCCGATTTGCCATTCAGGAATCGGTTGATAACTTAAGCCAATTTTCGCTAAATGATTCGGCATTGGCGAAACATTATTTTGATTTTCATGATCTTTATTGGTTTGAAAAGTATAAGAACCCTGCCAATGAAAATGGTTAAATAAAG
>JBEEJU010000180.1:0-2809 GCA_041169045.1 Pseudomonadota bacterium | reverse complement strand
TTAACTCCGGGATTGGAAGTTATCTTTCCGATTGTCAACCGGATTGGACATAAACTTAACATGATGGAAACGGTGAGAGATGTACCATCACAAGAAATTATTACCAGAGATAATGCGATGGTCACAGTTGATGGCGTAGTCTTTTTTCAGATTATGGATGCCGCAAAAGCCGCATATGAAGTTAATAATTTAGATAACGCGATTTTAAATTTAGTGATGACCAACATTCGCACCGTAATGGGGTCTATGGATTTGGATGAATTGTTGTCTAAACGAGATGAAATTAACAGCCGATTGCTTAATGTTGTCGACGACGCGACACATCCTTGGGGAGTAAAAATTACTCGAGTGGAAATTAAAGACATTGCTCCACCTAAGGATTTAGTCGAGGCAATGGCAAGACAAATGAAAGCTGAACGATTAAAGCGAGCTTCAGTTTTGGAAGCTGAAGGGGCTAAAGCTGCTGAAATTTTACGCGCTGAAGGTGAGAAATTAGCCAAAATTTTAGAATCTGAAGGGCGAAAAGAATCGGCTTATCGAGATGCTGAAGCGAGAGAGCGTTTAGCTGAAGCTGAAGCTAAAGCAACTTTAATGGTATCAAAAGCAATTAGTCAAGGTGATATTCAGGCAATTAATTATTTTGTTGCTTTAAAATATATTGAATCATTAAAAGAAATTGCTAAATCCGAAAATAATAAATTAATTATGATGCCTTTAGAAGCCAGTAATGTTATTGGAGCTTTAGGGGGAATTAGTGAACTTGCCAAACAAGTTTTTAATCAGGACATCAAAAAATGATACAAACTCTGGTATTTTGGCAGTGGTGGATTGCCGCGCTGATTTTTTTAGCGATTGAAATGCTATCTCCTGGTTTTTTCTTTTTAAGTATGGCAATTGCCGCGGCAATTGTAGGGGGAGTTTTAGCCCTATTTATTGATTTTAGTCTCTTAATGCAATTAGCTTTATTTAGTGTATTATCTATTTGTTCACTAGTTATTTGGAAACATTACGCAGCCGTAATTAAACCCTCGGATCATCCTTTATTAAATCAGCGTGGTGCGCAATATATTGGCAGAACTTTTGTCCTAATTGAGGCTATTGAAAACGGACAAGGAAAAATTAAAGTTGATGATTCGCGTTGGACAGTTGAAGGTGAAGATTGTCCGGTAGGAACAAGGGTTAAAGTAATTGCAGTAAACGGCACTATTTTTAAAGTCGAAAAATTATCATAGGATTTATTTAAATAATCGCATTTACGATTTTCAAAAATCAAATCGAATTGGAATTATTTTAATTCGGTAACTAAAGGATTAATCCCTTGAATGCGTAATTGAGATTTAAGATTCATAACTTGGGTCATATCATTATAGGGTCCTAATTTCACCCGATACCAAATCGTTTCTCCAACTTGCGCAGTTTCAATACGAGCTTCAACACCGATATTTTTTAATTTTGCAATTAAATTCATTGCATCATTTTGTTGTTGAAATGAACCCGCTTGCATGGTGTATTGATTGTGATGAGTAGGCTCGCCAATTTTTTCCTCACGTAAGCGCGTTTTGATTTCATAATCAGGAACAACGACTTCAACAGAAGGCAAAATATTATAAAAATCAAAATGCGGTTCAGCAGATTCCGAATCTTGTTTACTCGGTTTTGCATTTAGAGTATTTAAAGAAGGCATTGTATTGGTTTTTTCAAATAACTGCGGTTTCGCTTCAGTTGTTAATGGGTTAGAAGTTGCTTTAACCATCGCTTCAGGAGGCGGTTCTAAAGATAATTCTTCTTCGCTTAATCCGCCGGCAGCGATAACTTCTTTAGCTGCTTGAACCGCAGTGGCCGTTGCTGAAGCGACTTTTTTATCCGCATTAACCGGCATAGTCAACGGAATAGGGGGAATCGGTTGTTTTTGTTGTTCAGCAATTAAAACATATTTCACCGTAATGGCTAAAATAACCACAAAAATAATTAATAAAACTCTATCCCAATCATCTAAGCCGGGTTTTTTTAAAGGTTTACTGTGACGGTAGCTATTATTTTTATAATCTCTGGGCATGGATTACATGATCTCAGGCGCGGAAATATCTAAAATGGATAAACCATTCACTAAAACTTGTTTTGTTGCTTGAATCAAACTCAAACGTGCTTGTCGTAAAGGAATTTGCTCAATCAAAAAAGGAATTGCATTGTAATAACTGTGAAAAGCTTGAGCCAGTTCGCGTAAATATTGTACGAGTAAATGTGGTTCATAATGAGTCGCTGATTTTAGCAAAACCTCGGGGTAACGAGCTAAATGGCTAATTAAATCGATTTCATAAATTTCGGTTAATAAAGTGAATTCAACTTGAGCAAAATCAAAATCGATTTCCCAGCCTTTTTCATGAAGTTGTCGAAAAACACTACAAATTCGCGCATGAGCATATTGTACATAATAGACTGGATTTTCATGGCTTTTTTCCGTAGCCAATTGTAAATCAAAATCTAAATGTTGTTCGGATTTACGCATTAAATAAAAGAAACGGACTGCGTCTTTGCCTACTTCTTCGCGTAATTGCCGTAGAGTGACAAATTCTCCAGAGCGTGTTGACATTTGTACTAATTCTTTACCGCGATATAACACCGCAAATTGCACTAATAATACCGATAATTTTGCAGAATCTGCACCTAAAGCCTGAATTGCCGCTTTAACTCTTGGGATATAACCATGATGATCTGCACCCCAAATATTAATTAAATGCGTGAATCCACGATTTAATTTATGTAAGTGATAAGCAATATCTGAAGCAAAATAAGTATATTGACCATTATC
>JBEEJU010000179.1:0-2720 GCA_041169045.1 Pseudomonadota bacterium | reverse complement strand
ATTTAGCAATTGATGCGTGGGATAAAGATTATCAATTGACTACTGATATTTACTTACATTATGCTGAATCTGAATTTCTAAATGGTCATTTTAATCATGCGGAAACGTTAATTCATCAATTAAAATTGCACTTAAAAACCGATTTAGAACGAGCCAGTGTTTTATCTTTATTGGTGGTACAGCAAACCATTGAAGGCAAATATTTGGAGTCAATTGAAACCGCAAGACAAGCTTTATATTTATTAGGTTTTGCTTTGCCAACCGAAAAAAATATTCAAACTGAATTAGCAAAAGCCTTAACTGAAGTAAATACCGAATTAAACAATCGAGATATTAGTTTATTAAAATTTGCTCCAGAAAATACACATCAACGTTATCGATTAGCAATTAAATTTTATATTAGTTTAGACCCGCCTACTTATATTTTAGGGGATTTAAATTTATATCAATATATTTGTGCGCAAGCTGTATTATTATCTTTACGTTATGGACAAATTGCGGAATCTTCTAAAGCATATGCCAATTATGGATTAATTATCGGTTCTGGTTTAGGCGATTTCAAAACGGGTTATCAATTGGGAGTTGCAGCGATTGAAGTAAGTAAACAATTTCATTCTCTACGTCATGAATGCCAAGCCAATTCTTTAATGGGCAGTTGGATTCATTGTTGGACACAGCCAATTGTTGAGGCGAAACAATATAATTTAGCCGGTTATCAAGCCGGAATTAATTCCGGAGAATTACAGTTTGCTAGTTATAATATTTTTGGTTATTTAATTAATCTTTGGGTTGAAGGCATTTCGCTAACTGAATTACAAACTCAAACTGATAAATATTTATCTTTTATTCTATCTAGCAAAAATGATTTAACCACTGATATGATTTTAGGGTTAAAATTTAATGTAGCGAGATTAATAGAAAAAACCGATCCTATTTATCGATATGGACAATTGGTTGATGAAAATAAATTTGAACATTATTGCGTTAATAGTCCCCTAAGTTATTGTACTTACTTAACTATGAAAGCGCAGTTTTTATATTTGTTAAATGAAGCTGAATTAGCGAATGCTATTTTAGAATCTATTACCGATATTCGCGGCAGTATATTTGGATTTGCAACCAGTTTTATTTATAATTTTTATCAATCACTGATTTTATTAGCTAGACAAGATATTTTTGAAGCAGAACAACAATCTATTATTTTAAATAAAGTTGCAATAAATCAACAGCAATTACAACAATGGGCGCAATCTGCCCCAATGAATTTTCAGCATAAATATGATTTAATTGAAGCAGAACGCGCTAAAATTCATCAGCAATTTTGGACAGCCGCACAATATTATGAAAAGGCTTTACAAGGCGCAAAAGAACAAGGATTTATTGCGGAACAAGCTTTAATTTGTGAATTAACCGCTAAATTTTATTTTGCTCAAGGATTTGATCGAATTGGCAAAATGTATATTTTAGAATCTAGACGTAATTATGCAGAATGGGGAGCTGAATTTAAAGTACAGCAATTGGAAGAAACTTATCCGATATTTCAATGGTTGGCGGATAAAAAACCCGTAGAACGCAATGAATTATTAGCAACAGCAATTAATGTTGATATGACCAGTATTATTAAAGCGGCGCGAGTTTTATCTTCGGAAACACAATTAAAACAATTATTAGAAGCGATGTTACAAATTGTGATGGAAAATTCCGGTGCTGATCGAATTCTATTATTTGTTTGTGAAGCCAATTATGCAGAATTGGAATGGCAATTGCAAGCTGAAAAAGATATTAATCGAAATTTAAATGCTTCTTTATTAGCACAATCGGTGAATTTTGAATCTGAACAAAATTTATATTGTAATTCATTAATTCGCATGACATTACGCACCCATAATGCTTGTGTTATTGAAGAGGCTGAATTAGATGAAAGATGTGTAAATAGTGCTTATATGTTGCAACGTCATCCTCGATCGATTTTAAGCTTACCTATTGAACGTCAAGGAGAAATAATTGGTTTATTGTATTGTGAAAATCATTTATTGCCGGCAGCATTTAATTTAAATCGCATTGAAACTTTGCGTTTATTAACAGCGCAATTTGCAATTGCATTAGAAAACGCCACTTTATATCAACATTTAGCTGAAAAAGTTGAAAAACGTACTCAAGATTTAAAAGAAACCTTAGATAATTTGAAATTGGCTCAAAATGATTTAATTCAATCTGAAAAAATGGCGGCTTTAGGACAATTGATTGCTGGAATCGCGCATGAAATTAATACGCCAATTGGCGCAATTAGTTCATCGATTAACGTTATTCAACAATTTTTACATCAAGAATTATTTGTTATATTGGATTTATTAGAAAAAATCAGCATTGAAGATCGTAAATTTATTCAATATTTATTTAATTTGCCTTATAATAACGAAAATTTTTTGTCTTCTAAAGAAAAATGGCGAATTAAACGTCAATTAAGTGTCTCTTTGGCTGATCAAGGAATTGAACAAGAAGATATTTTAGCCGATCATTTAATGGATATGCAATTATATCCTCATATTGATTCCTTATTGCCGCTATTAAAACAACACGGTATTCATCTATTAAATAGTTTATATAAATTGTTTATGTTAAGAAATAGTGCAGATAATATTGATCTAGCTGCAAATAAAACGGGAAAAATTGTATTTGCGTTAAAAAGTTATGCGCATTATCAAACAGATGATCAAAAG
>JBEEJU010000178.1:0-3857 GCA_041169045.1 Pseudomonadota bacterium | reverse complement strand
TAGGCAATATTCATTCCGAATGAAAAATTGTCTGATTCTCCAAATGAATAACCAAATGATGGGCTTAATTGAAAATGTTTAGTTAAAATATAAGATAAGCCTATAGACATCGAATAATTAGTTTTAAATTGAATTAAATTATTTTTCGCTTGCGCATCATTAATTGCAAAAGTTAAAGACGCTAAATATCTATCACCGAATGGTTTATTAGCACTGATAAATCCCGAATAAAAATACTCGGCTAAATTAAATTTAATTAAATCATTATGGGTAAATTGTTTACCGATTGATCCGCCGATTAAAAATTGTCCATATTGCGTATTTGTATAAGCCGTTAAATTAAATTCACCGCCATAAATAGAATTTTGTTCGGCATAAGAACCATTTAAACCAGCAATTAAATTATATTCACCGGCATCATCTATTTTAAAACGATTGCTAATCGATAAACCGTAAGCGCGATTATTATTATTTTGTTTTAATTTCACTTTTTCAAAATGATATTGAGCATAATTATCGTTGTATTGAAAATTTGCACCAATTTGTAATTCATTAGTTATACCATAACGAGCATTAAAAGCGTGCGAAAAATTTTGTTGCTTAATTTTAATATTATTTAGCGTATTATGATTTAAATTTGCAGCGAAATCATAATCTATAATCCATTGCTTTTCTTTAGAAAGTGTCGCTAAAGTAATGGTATTGGATTGTTCAACCGTTACGTGTGTTGTTTTTAAATCATTTTCATCATCTGATAAATATAAAACGGAATCTTGAGGTTTATTTTTAGACGGATTGATTGCCATGACAAACCATAATGGATATTTATCATTTAAACTTTCTTTAATTAAATCTTCATAAATAATCCGAATATTACCGCGTATAGGATCGGCTAAATAAGCTTCATGATTCCGAATCCCTTTTAAAACCACATAATGCGGAAATTCGCTATTTAAACCAATTAATAATAAAACCGGCAATTTTACTTTTGGCAATTCAGTTTTAGCAATTTTACGCCATTGAGCAGGATAACCTAGTTGTGTTGAGACTTTAGCTAAATCAGCCGCCGAATAACCTTGTTCCTCAGCATTCACAGAAGAAATATTATCCATAATATTTGCTTCGCTAATATGGCTATTTTCAATTAAACCATTAATTAAAGTAGATAATGCCGCTGAACCACAAGTATAATCGTGGGATTGTTTAATAATGCCTTGAAAAATAATATCTGTATCAATTGTTTGCGCATGAATTTTTAAAGAGACGATCCATAATAAAATTAAAAATTTATACGCTTTCATTTAAAATATTTTCAAAATAAAAAAGGGTATATGTATCAGCATATACCCACAATAGAGTTAGATCATTAGAATAAAAAAGGGATTATTTTTTAACATAATCCTCTTCTTACATTATATCTTGATCTTGTACAATTAACTCCGGCTCTATAAGCATTACTTACACTATTTGTATAAGATTTATAAGCGAAAGCTCCCACAAGCGCGCCAAATAATAATCCGAAAAATTCACCGGAAGCACTGTTCAATTCTGTATCGGAAGCTAAATGAGTTTCAATACCATCGAATGCACTAAAGGAAATTGGCGTTATGTCAGAACTTGCACCTTCAGCAAATGCAGCTGAAGTAGTCATCAAACCAATTACTAAAGTGGCTGTGATTATTAAATTTTTCATCATAGAACTCCTTAACACTGTAAAATGAGTCTAGGCTATTAACCTAGTTGATTGTCTGTCTGTTTTTCAGACCTAAACAGTGTAAACGAATCAGTCGTTAGAAAACAGCGCGTAAAAGTAGCTAACACCATAACTTTTAAGGTAGATTAGATGGAAGTTCACGAAAAAATCCGTGTGATGCGCTTATTTAAAGGACTGACACAACAAAAGATGGCGGATGAATTAGGTTATGAATCAGTACATGGTTACGCGAAATTAGAACGCGGGGAAATTGACCCGACAATCGGTAAATTAAAAGAAGTCGCCAAAGTTTTAAATGTGACTTTGCAAGATTTATTGGGATTAAATCAAGCTAATATTGTTAATGTAGCGGAGCGTAGTTTAAATTGGATGCATTGTAATAACGATTGGCAAAATGTAACTTTACTTTCTGAAAGCCAATGCGGATATGAATTAGAAAAATCTCATTTAATTATCCAACAAAAAGATAGAGAAATTGAAAACCTAAAAGAACAAATCGCCCAATTAAAAGAAATTAATGCGCTGTTAAAAAATAAACCGGAGTAAAAATGCAAACCGCCACCTTTAAAGATTGGACACTGAATCGTTTAGATAAAACATTTGGCTTAAAACAAATTTGGCAATCGGATTTATTGAATGAATGGTTTGGTTTTCCTTGTGAAATTAACGAAAATGAACAAAACACTTTGTTAAAACTGCAAAAAACAATCGCTCGCGGTGGACAGTATTGGAATGAAGTCGAATTAGAAAATAAATTTATCAGCCCGTTAATTGTATTAGCTGACATTGATGATGAAAATATCGGTTATTTTTTGGAGCGCCCTTTATCGGCGCAAATTGGTGATTATCAATTATCCGGTATTGTGGATGGCATGATTGCAACCGGATTTCGTGAACCTGAAGTCCCTTTGTTTTGTCTGCATGAATATAAACGCAGTATGGAAAATCAAGGGGCGGCTGATGCACAAGTATTAGCGGCAATGTTGGTTGCTAGAGAAATGAATCAAAATCAAAAACCGATTTACGGCTTATATGTGGTCGGGTTGATTTGGCATTTTTTGGTGTTAGAGCAAAATCATTATTGTATTAGCCGAACCTATTGTGCCGATAATGATGATGTTTTCATCCTGTTTAAAATGCTGAAAAATGTAAAGCAATTGATTGAAAGGCAATTATCTAAAGAATAAAAGACAAATTGCCCAATTAAAACAAATTAATGCACTGTTAAAAAATAAATTGGAATAATTATGCAAACGGCAACTTTTAAAGATGGGTCGTTGATATACTGAATTGCTTTTTCT
This sequence comes from Pseudomonadota bacterium, assembly GCA_041169045.1. Taxonomy (GTDB): domain Bacteria; phylum Pseudomonadota; class Gammaproteobacteria; order Methylococcales; family Methylomonadaceae; genus CAIQWF01. The sequence continues at coordinate 842 of JBEEJU010000178.1, read as the reverse complement.
ATTATTTGCAAAATTCTAATTAAAATAGTCATTCTCTTTATTTAAGGATGCGATTGTAAACGTTGTTGTTGAATTCGCGCGCCAATTCCTTCAGGCTGAATCATTCCAGTCGCATACATCATAAAAATAAAACCAAATAACACTATCGATAAACCAATTCGGATGGTTAATGCTTTCACTGTTTTCTCATTGGTCTCCCCTTCACGAGTTTGCATCAAATGATACAATGCTGATCCCAAACTAAAAACAATCGCTAAAAAAGCAATCACCACTATGGCTTTAATCATCTTATTTTCTCAGTCTCAAGGTAAGTTATTGGGTTATTGTGGATGATTTATATCGATTTGCCAACTCTAAATTTCAGGTTATGACTATTGTTTTTGCTCGCCTTCGATTTCAGTCCTCATGGTTAAAATTGAGTTTATATTTAACCCTAACCATTTTATTATTGAGTTTAGGTTTTTGGCAGTTATATAGGGCTGAATTAAAACAGCAATGGTTGGATCAACAACAAACTCGTTCGCATCAACAAATTCAATTATCAGAAATAAATTCTAATAATATCAATGAATTACGTTATCAACGACTTAGTATTTCAGGTGTCTATGACGTTTCGCATCAACTGTTAATCGACAACCAAATTCGTGAAGGTAAGGCGGGTTATTTGGTATTGACTCCGCTGAAATTTGCCACAGATAAGCCAGCAATTTTAGTTAATCGCGGCTGGATTGCCGCTGATCCGAATCGACAACGCTTGCCCAATGTGAATATCGATACCGCTCAAGTCACGATTAGCGGGCGATTGAATCATTTTCCTTCGGTTGGTATAGAATTAGCCGGCG
>JBEEJU010000177.1:0-3264 GCA_041169045.1 Pseudomonadota bacterium | reverse complement strand
ATCTTGTGACAGTTTAATGACAATTTGATGACAAATAATGTAAGTTAACTAGTTTTCTATTTTCCTTCACTTAATCAATACCTTGAGAGCAGCTTTCATAAATGGAGAAAAAGGTTTTTCAATCAATAAATGAACTGAATAGGCAGATAATAAAGCTATAACAATAGTTCCCCAGAAAAGTATATGTGAATTTATCATTGGATAGGCTAAATTAAAAATCATATAGCCAATATTTTGATGTAGTAAATATAGTGGATAAGTTAACACACCGGCGATCTGCCAGCGGCTACGACCAATAAATCCGGTTCGCTGTAAAGAAATTAACAACATGACTACAAAGAAAGCAGTAATAATGCTACCAACAATATAATTGTTCATAAAAACATTGTAATGACTTTCAAAATATTTAAGTCTACTTATCGATAAAAACATTGCTAATAACCATGAACTAACTATGACGATTATTCTACTTATCGACAATCCTTGAGACCAAATTAAAAAATATGTTGCTCCCGCAATAAAATAAGCTGAATAGTCAACAATTAATAGATAGTGTAATTTTGAAATTGACCAAATACTTAATGCGAATGAAGCTATCAACCATATAACAATGAATATTTCAGCTTGATGAATTCTGTTAATAAGTAATACGATAGCAACTAATCCATAAAAACGAATTTCTAAAAATAACGACCAATAAGCACCATCAATTGGCGATACACCAATAAAACCACTTAACATAGTCATATTAATTAAATATTGACTAATAGTTGCGGTATAACGAGGTTCTCCAATTGCAATCGTCAATAAAAATGTTAATGTGCAACATGCCCAAAAAGCAGGATAGAGTCTGACAACTCTTGAAATAATAAAATTTCGTAAATTGCCATTAGCAGCTGTCATTAAAATAACGAATCCACTAATCATGAAAAAAAGTTCAACACCAAGATAACCATATTTAAACACCGAAGCTAATATCGGATAGGGCATAATTGACATATCATCTGCAGTATATCCTCTAAAAGAATAATGGAAAAATACAACTGCAAATGCTGCAAAAAATCGCAATAAATCAAGTTCGTTAACTCTGGCATTTGCCATATTGAAAAACTCCTAAAAAGATAAAAACTATTTAAAAATAATCAGTGGGTTATACAATTTTTTGGCTAAAATCCAAACAAATAGCGGTTTTGTATTAAAAATATGGATTTAGTTAATAATCTGTATGAATTATTTCACCACCGCCGATCCTTCGCCTCTAGGATCGCTGGCTGCTGATAACTGCTGTGTTTTTTTGTGATAGTAAACTGCCTGCATATCACCATATGTGTAACTGGTTTGTGTTAAATGATGACCTAAAGCCTGTAAACCGCGAATCTCCGCATCTGTAAAGGTATTAGGTTCATATTCAATTTGATCAGGTAAATATTGATGATGAAAACGCGGTAATTTTACCCAAGATTCAGGTAAATGTTGTTCTGCAAAATCCAAAACTGCTAATAAAATCATTGAGATAATTCGACTACCTCCTGGTGCGCCTAATACCGCAATTCGCTGTTCATCTTCTAAAAAAGTAGGGGTCATACTCGACAACATCCGTTTTCCACCCGCAATCGCATTTGCCGTTCCGCCGGTTAAACCATAGCTATTTTTTTCTCCGGGTTTGACTGAAAAATCATCCATTTGATCATTCAGAACAACGCCAGTACCTTCAGCGACAATGCCTGCTCCAAAGGGGTAATTAATACTTAAAGTCGCCGCGACTCGATTCCCTTCAGCATCTATAATGGAAAAATGCGTCGTATCTATACCGTCAGTAGATTGATTAGGATCATCACTTAACCATTCACTAGGTAAAGCGCGGTCTAAACGTAAACTACTGCGTAAACCCGCTGCATAATGGGGATTTAACAATTGTGATACTGGAATATTGACAAAATCACTGTCTCCTAAATACAAAGATCGATCATGATAAGCGCGACGTAATGCTTCAGTAATCAAATGCTTACGAGTGATTGAATCAACTTTAGTTAATGGATAAGTGGCTAAAATATTTAGAGCTTCGATTAATACAATGCCTCCAGAAGAAGGCGGCGCAGCACTGGTAATTTTTATTCCATGAAATTCGCCTTGAATCGGCACACGCTCAATAACTTGATAACGTTGTAAATCTTGCACTGTCCAAATGCCACCGGATTGAATCACGCTTTTCACCAATCGTTGCGCAATTTCGCCTTGATAAAAACCGGCTTTACCTTGTTCAGCGATTTTTTCTAAAGTACGCGCTAAATCAGGTTGTTTTAACCAAGATTTTTCGGCGGGAACTTGTTGATTTGACAAGAAAATATGACTAGCAGCTGAATTTTGTTTTAATACTTCAGCACGAAAAGCCAATAATTTACGATAACGTTTTCCAATTTGAAATCCTTGACGTGCATAACGAATCGCAGGTTGTAAAGATTGAGCTAATGGCAATTGTCCATATTTTAATGCTAAATGTTCTAAAGCAGCGGGTAATCCGGGAATTGCAGCGGCTAATCCGCCATTTTTACTCAAAGATTCATTCACATTCCCATTCATATCAATGAACATATCACGGGTTGCGCCTTGAGGAGCAGTTTCACGTCCATCAATCATGACTTCAAAATGATCTTTTTCACGATGTAATAACCAAAATCCTCCACCACCTAAACCAGAAGCGGCGGGTTCTACCACCGCTAATGCAGCACTCACTGCAATTGCCGCATCAAAAGCATTTCCACCTTGTGCCAAAATTTCAAATCCAGCTTCAGTGGCTAATGGATGCGCACTAGCGATGGCTGCCGGCGAATGCGCTGAGGCTATGGAATTAAAAATCGTTAATAACGTAAAAATAGCAATATAAGGATAAAATTTCATAAATAATCAATGATTAGCATCAACGGAAATTACAGCGGAATGAGATTAAAACAATTTGCTGAAAAATTAAGGAAAATTACAAAAATAATTTCTGATATTTATTTTGAATAAAAAATTTATTTGTAATGAATTAGATTTTTAATGAATACTGTGTATAACGTTTTTCATTCAACATAATTGACTAGGTGATATTGAAATTGTGTAGAAACGCCCTAAAAATTCTTTGTGATATTTAATATTTACACTGTAATTGAAAAGCTTAAATCATCAAAAACTATAAAATGCACAGAGAAACAAAATGCACTTTTTTAAACTACTAAAAGTAATATATGCCGATGGTCGTGTAGAAAAAGGGCGGTGGCATGA
>JBEEJU010000176.1:0-11446 GCA_041169045.1 Pseudomonadota bacterium | reverse complement strand
ATTTTTATCAGCCAATGGTATTAATTTATCGAAGTCATTTTCAGCCTGATTAATCCAATTATTATTTTTATCAGGAATAATTCTGTCAAAACTGATTTTTTCTAACTTATTACTTAAAAACCAATCTAATTTATCATTTTTTAACAGTTCATCGGCTAAATGCGTATAATAAATTTTACAAAATTTATTTTTACTTTCATCTTCCTTAATTAAAAACATTAAAGCCACCCCCGTTTGAATACCAAACACATTATGCGTTGTGCCAGCTATTTTCGGATTTATTCTTACATCACTACGAGTATCAATAATATAAGCAAAATCAAATTCTGTTTTTATACATTCTCTAAACCCATCAAAGGTTTTGCTATTAATAAATGAATTATTAGTAATAAATGCGATAATACCTTTTTCTTCTTTAGCAGTAATTCTATCCGAAGCCCAACGATAAAACCGCGAATACATATCATATACTTTGGTTTTTTGAGCCGTGCTTTTTTTAATATAAGTATCTTGAATACGTCCATCTATTCCCCCGATTTTTAGCATTTTTCCTTTATCATCACGAGCAAAATATTCTCTATTCTTATTATTATCGTTTTCATTTTGCTGATTAGCATTATAAGGTGGATTACCCATAATAACGGATATATTTTCTGCATTTTGCTTTTTAATTCTTTCGGTATTTTCTGTACTAATAATTTCTTGCAAATCTAAATTAATTCCGCCATCTATACCTAAACCAAAATCAGTGTTATCCAGAGTATCTACCCAACAAATATGATTAAACTCCTCATAATTGCCCATTTTTTGCTGATAAGTATATTCAATATTTAAATTCGCAATATAATAAGGCAATAAACCTAATTCATTGGCAAAAATATCCTGTTGATATTTATCTTTTAAACGATGTGGCGGTATAATATCAGATTCAATTAATTTACAAATATAAGTTCCTGTTCCCGTACAAGGGTCTAATATTTTGACGGTTTTATCTGCTAATGTTTTACCAAAATGTTTGACCAATAAATAATCAACACTTTCAATTTGAAATTTAACAATTTCATCCGGAGTATAAACAATGCCTTGTTTATCGGCTGTTTTAGGATTGTATATTTTATAAAAGTTTTCATAAATGGCTTTTAAAAACTTTTGTTTATCTTTATTATGTACTTGTCCGGCTTTATTTTTAATCACCGCGTAATAGCCTTGAATATCGTGCAAGGTATCGCGTTTTATTGAACCATTAAAAAAAGTTGATTCGACTTTATACAATTCTTTAGCAATATTATTTTCATGGTGAAATTGAGCATCACTAAAAACACTCACAAAAATATCTTCAGTTAAAATATGTTGAATTAACAATTCATTAACACCTTCAAGCGTAATGTCTGGATTAATGCTATTTTGACAAATTTTTAAAAAATTATTACGTTGCAAAATAAAACTAATGTTTTTATTCTGCTCATTTATCATTAATCGCAATTTTTCTAAAATAGACGGTAAATTAATTTTAAATTGTTCAACTGCATTTAAAAACTGTTTGGTTTCTTTGCTTTCGTAATTAACAAATTCAGTAAGTAATTTATCTAATTCATGTTCATCATGTAATGAAGCCGTTAATAAGCGGTTTTCATTACGGTACAATATGGCGGTTTTATTATCTTGAAATAAGATATTTTCTAATGAATAACCGGCATTGATTTTCTTTTCAATTTCTTGATCTAAATCAACATTGGCTTTACTTTCCCAATAACCGCGTTTTGATTGTGTCCAATCGAAAACAATACCATCGGGTTTAATCAGTTTATTATTTTTGCTGTCAATTATTTTTTCCGAAATTTCACTCACCAATAATAAATTTTGTTTTTCACAATAGATATTAATCAGTTTTTTAAATTCATCTTTAATGGCTTGTTCATGGTCAGCACCACTATATTGTTTAATTTTATGAACAGCGTTGTGATATTGATTAATGGCTTGTAATGACATAAAAAGAATTATCGTTTTTTTCGACGGTTTATAGTCTTGATTGTAGGGTCAGTGATTAATCGAAAATTATTGGGGATTATTAAATCCCCTTTAATAAAAATGGAACTCCCTCCTTTGCTAAAGGAGGGGGATTTTAAAATAGGAATATCTGATAACTTATGTATTTCTACTTAGTTTATTAAATATTTAATAATAAATGCGCGGGCGATTCCAAACATTCTTTAATCGTAACTAAAAATTGTACCGCTTCTCGACCATCGACTAATCGATGATCATATGACAAAGCCAAATACATAATTGGACGAATCACAATCTCGCCATTTTCGACCACTGGACGCTCTTTAATAGCGTGCATTCCCAAAATGGCACATTGAGGTGGATTTAAAATTGGAGTTGATAACATTGAACCAAAAATTCCGCCATTAGTAATGGTAAAAGTTCCACCGGTTAAATCTTCATAACTGAGTTTTCCAGCTCTGGCTTTACCGCTAAAATCGGCAATACTTTTTTCAATGCCGGCAAAATCCAATTGATCCGCATCGCGTAAAATCGGCACAATTAATCCACGCGGTGTACTGACTGCAATTCCAATATCATAAAAACCGTGATAAACAATGTCATTATCATCAATTGACGCATTAATAGCTGGAAATCGTTTTAAAGCCTCAATTGAAGCTTTCACAAAAAAAGACATAAATCCGAGCTTAATTTCGTGTTTTTGTTCAAAACGAATTTTATATTGCTGACGTAATTCCATTACCGCTTGCATATTCACTTCATTAAAAGTGGTCAACATCGCGGCATTACGTTGAGCTTCTAACAATCGTTCAGCCACTTTCGCTCTTAATCGAGTCATAGGCACACGTTGCTGCGGACGTAAATTAGCTTGAGGATTCACCACTTCAGTGATCACCGGTTTTGCTATCTCTTCGGAGATTTTTGCCTCAACAGTAGAAGACGGTGGTAACGATTGTTGTTTATGCAAAAAATCTAACACATCGGTTTTGGTCAGCCGTCCACTTTTACCCGATCCTTCAATTAAATTCGGATCAAGATGTTTTTCTGCAACTAAACGTCTCACTGCTGGACTTAAGGCATTAGTTGCTGTTGTAACGGTAGCGGAAGTTTGCTCCGGAGCCGAAACAGTAGTGGCTGTGGTTTTTGTGTCCAGTATCGCCAACACATCGCCGCCTATAACCACTGCCCCATTTGGTTTAACAATTTCTAATAACAATCCAGATTCGGGAGCTGGCACTTCTAACACCACTTTATCGGTTTCCAAATCGATTAAATTTTCATTTTTTTCAACAAAATCACCCACTTTTTTATGCCAACTTACTAAAGTCGCATCCGCTACCGATTCGGGTAAATTGGGAACTAATATTTTTAAACTCATTGATTTTTTCCTTACGATTTTTTAACAGGTTAACGCGGTTTGTATCACTTCTTTTTGTTGTTTGATATGTTCAGAAAAATGCCCTACCGCAGGTGCAGCTGAAGCCCGCCGCCCACAATATTGTAGTGTCATTCCTGGTGGTAAATAATCCAAAAAATGATGTTTGGTTTGATACCAAGCCCCTTGATTTTTAGGTTCTTCTTGACACCATATCACTTTTTTCAACTGAGGATATTTCGCAATTTCCGTTTTAAATAATGCATTGGGGAAGGGATACAATTGCTCAATTCGGACAATCGCAATCTGATTCAACTCTGCCTCATTACGCGCTTCCAGCAAATCATAATAAATCTTGCCACTACACAAGATTAACCGTGTGACTTGTAAACAATCTATTTCTTCGGTTTCGCTGATAATAGGTTGAAAATAGCCATCAGTTAAATCTTCCAAGGTCGATACCGCTAATTTATGCCGTAATAAACTTTTCGGAGTCATTACTATCAATGGTTTACGATAAGGTCGTAACATTTGTCGACGTAATAAATGGAAAATTTGGGCAGGCGTTGTGGGAATACACACTTGCATATTTTGGTCAGCACATAACTGGAGATAACGCTCGATTCGGGCTGAGGAATGCTCAGGTCCTTGCCCTTCTAAACCATGCGGTAATAACATTACTAATCCACTTAAACGTCCCCATTTGGCTTCGCCAGAACTGATAAATTGATCGATTAACACTTGTGCGCCGTTGGCAAAATCGCCAAATTGCGCTTCCCAAATTACCAATGCGTCTGGTTCTGAAGAACTGTAGCCATATTCAAAACCTAATACTCCCGCTTCAGATAATAGGGAATTGAAAATATGCGCTCGACCTTGAGTATCGCTCACTTGTTGTAAAGGAATGTAATTATCGCCATTGCGTTGATTTAACAGAATGGCATGTCGATGCGAAAAAGTGCCGCGACCAATATCTTGTCCGGTTAAACGCATGTTGTATTGTTCGGTTAATAAAGTGGCATACGCCATATTTTCGGCAAATCCCCAATCCAATGGCATCGCCCCTGCCGCCATTTTGGCACGATTTTCCATCACTTTCGCCACTCGGGAATGCAATTCAAAATCAGGCGGTAAACGTAATAAACGTTCGCTACAATAGCGTATCTGATCTAGGGACACTGAAGTATTGCAAGGAATATCCCAAGGAACACCAAAATATTTACGCCATTTTTTCGCATATGCTTGCGAAGTATCGGTAATTCGCTGCGGAATCACTGAACCAGATTCTAATTGCACCGCATATCCTTTGAGCATTCCATTGACTTCAGCCTCAGTGATGATCCCCTCGCGTACTAATTTATCGGCATATAACTGTCTAGTGGTTGATTTTGCGCGAATTTTTTTATACATCATCGGTTGAGTTGCAGCAGGCTCGTCGGCTTCATTGTGACCTAAACGCCGATAACAAATTAAATCGATGACTACATCTTTATTAAAAGTCATGCGATAGTCCAAAGCCAATTGAGTGGCTGCAATCACCGCTTCAGGATCATCTCCATTCACATGAAAAACGGGTGCCTGCACCATATTCGCTACGTCAGTACAATATAAAGTCGAACGCGCATCAAAGGGATTGCTGGTGGTAAAACCAATTTGATTGTTGATCACAATATGAATCGTACCTCCGGTGTGAAAAGCCCGAGTTTCAGCCATATTCAGATTTTCCATTACAATCCCTTGTCCGGCGAACGAAGCATCCCCATGTACTAAAATCGGTACCACTTGTTCGATGCCGTCTTTACCGCGTCGGTCTTGGCGCGCTTTTACCGAACCTTCGACCACCGGATTAATAATTTCTAAGTGTGAGGGATTAAAAGCTAAAGCAACATGAACAATGCCCCCGTTGGTGCTGATGTCTGAAGAAAATCCCATATGGTATTTGACATCTCCCGATAATACTCCAAGTTCATGAGTATGCTCACCTTCAAATTCACCGAATAAAGCTGAGGGATTTTTGCCCATTACATTGATCAAGACGTTTAACCGTCCACGATGTGCCATGCCAATAACCATTTCTTTGATTTGTTTTTCGCCGCCACGTTGAATCAACTCATTGAGAATAGGAATAAAACTTTCGCCACCTTCTAACGAAAAGCGTTTTTGTCCCACATAACGCTTATGCAAATAAGTTTCTATCCCTTCAGCGGCAGTTAAATCGATTAATAATTGGCGTTTTTTTTCTATGGATAATTGTGAGCGTGGGGTTTCGAGTCGATTTTGCAACCATTGCTTAATTTCCATATCAGCAATGTGCATATATTCAGTGCCAATACTTTCACAATAAATATCGCGTAATTGAGCAATGATTTCGCGTAAAGATAACTGTTCTACCCCTAACATCGTGGTAGTATAAAATAAAGTATCCATATCCAAAGCTGATAAACCATAATAGGTAGGTTGTAATTCAACCGGCATCGGTTTATCATCGCCTAAAGGGTTATTTTTAGCAATTTGATGACCTGAGACGCGATATTGATTAATCAATCGTGCTACCGCAGATTGTTTACGCACACTCGCTTCAGTAAATCCTTGTAATTTAGCTAATCGTTCAGAACCCGCATTGGCTAATTGTGCAAAACGCTCCACAATTGGACGATGCGAAATATCGCTGGCATTTGCACGAATTAAATTAAATTGTTGTTGCCAGCTTTCGGCTACTGATTCTGGATTTTCTAAATAACGTTCATATAATTCTTCAATAAAACTCGCATTACTTCCATATAATGCTGAAGTTTGTTGAAATTGTGTTAATAAATGTCCCATAAATAACTCTTAAATAAAGATACAAATCTGAAAAATGAAATAATTGCTGATTTAATTGATAACTAATTTATAATAATTGCTGTAATTTAGTAAAGTATATTGTGAAATTAATCTTATTTGAATAAAGAAGAATTGCAAATGGATGAATGGTATTTTTTTGATGATAATCAACAAATCGGTCCTTATCGTTCAGAATACGCCAAAGCTTTCGTTCGTGAACATCCAGCCGCTTATTGTTGGCGTTCAGGATGGCATGAATGGAAGTTAGTATTCGAAGTGCCGGAAATACGTCGACTCAAAAAAGACGGAATCACGCCTTTTCCACCACCACCGCCGCATTTAATTGGTGTAAAACCACATCAATTACCCATTTCCTCCACTTCGGCGCTGGTCAATAATGTACAACCCTCTCGTTCCCGCACAATAACATACGAATCTTCTATGAACGCAACTCAAGGTTTTGGCAGCGCAACTTATACCGAAGGTATCGATTACCGAATTTATGGTACGGAAATGCAGTTTGTGGTGATTGAATTAGACAGCAATGAAAGTGCCATCGCTGAAGCCGGCGCAATGATGTATAAATCAGCATCCGTAACTATGGAAACCGTTTTTGGCGATGCTTCGAGTCAAGGTTTATTAGGTTCATTATGGAGTATGGGACGACGTTTATTAACTAACGAAAGTTTATTTACTACCGTATTTACCCAAACCGGTGCAGGAAAAGGGCAAGTTGGTTTCGCAGCACCTTATCCGGGAACGATTCTGGCATTACAGTTAAAAGAGTATCAAGGACAATTGATTTGTCAGAAAGACAGTTTTTTAGCTGGTGTTAAAGGGATTAATGTAGGCATTCATTTTCAACAACGCATTTTGACTGGCTTATTCGGTGGCGAAGGGTTCATCATGCAAAAATTAGAAGGCGATGGTTGGGTATTTATTCATGTTGGCGGCACTTTACACAAAATTGAACTCGCTTATGGAGAAACGATCCATGTTGATACCGGCTGCGTTGCTGCCTTTACTTCCGGAGTTGATTTTGATATTCAACAAGCCGGTGGTATTAAAAGTATGTTGTTCGGTGGCGAAGGTTTAGTGTTTGCCAAATTAACCGGACCCGGCACGGTATGGATTCAAAGCTTACCTTTTTCAAGACTCGCAGGAAGAATGTTAGCTTCTTCGCCACAAATGGGAACTCAACAGCGTGATGAAGGATCAGTATTAGGTGGATTTGGCAATTTCTTTGATGGAGATAATCGATAATCTATCAAAGATAAAAATAACACTTGCTAAATTTGTGTAAGTTATTATAATAGACAGAATTAATCGCGGGGTGGAGCAGCTTGGTAGCTCGTCGGGCTCATAACCCGAAGGTCGTAGGTTCAAATCCTGCCCCCGCTACCAAATTTTTTAAAACCCCTGTATGGGGTTTTTTAGTTTCTACGGTTATCAAAATATAAACGCAGAATTACCGATTCGTTATCAATGGAAGGGGCCTTTGGCTCTTTTTTTATGGGTGAAATAAAGTGAGTACACCATGAAACAAGCTCCAGAAACTTTAATTAATTTGATAGAGCCGGTGGTGGAAGGTTTAGGTTATGAATGTGTAGGCATAGAATATCATCCTTCTGCGCATCATGGTTTATTAAGAATTTATATCGACCATCCTCAAGGTATTTTGTTGGAAGATTGTAGTAAGGTTAGCCATCAAATCAGTGGCGTGTTAGATGTGGAAGACCCTATTTCTGGACAATATCAATTAGAAATTTCTTCGCCCGGAGAAAAACGTCCGTTATTTAAACTCAGTCAATTTCAACAGTTTATTGGACGAATGGTCAATATGCAATTCACACAAATGTATCAGCAACGACGCAAAATGACGGGTCTCATTCACGCAGTTCATGCAGAAACGATCGTTATCGCAATCGCTGAACAATTGTTTGAAGTGCCTTTTGCATTGATCCAAAAAGCCAGATTGGTAGCTGAGTATGAACTCAAAAAGGAAGGTCAAAGTGGCAAATAAAGAAATTTTATTAGTGGTCGATGTATTCGCTAACGAAAAAGAAATTGATAAAAGCATCGTGTTTCAGGCAATGGAAGCGGCGTTAGAAGCCGCCGCCGTTAAACGTCATGAAAATCGCATTAAAGCTAGAGTTTCGATTAATCGGCAAACCGGCGATTACGATACTTTTAGACGCTGGGAAGTTGTCGCTTCTAATTCTAAATCCGAAGGGCAAGTAGAGTTACCGAATTCACAAATTGCTTTAGAAATTGCCCGTATTAAATATCCTAATATTCAAATTGGTGAGTTTGTTGAAGAACCTATTGAATCTGTTGCTTTTTGTCGGATTGCTGCTCAAACTGCTAAACAAGTCATTATTCAAAAAATCCGTGATGCCGAACGTGAAAAAATCGTTATGGCTTATAAAAATCGAATTGGTGATTTGATTACCGGCGTGGTAAAAAGGATTGAAAAAGGTAATATTTACTTGGATTTGGGTGGACATGTTGAAGCTTATATCGCCAAAGAAGATTTAATTCCTAAAGAATCGATCCGGATTAATGATCGCGTTAAAGGCTATTTAAAAGATGTTAGACCCGAAGCACGAGGACCGCAGCTTTTTGTCAGTCGCACCGCTCCTGAATTGTTGATGGCTTTATTCAGATTGGAAGTTCCAGAAATCAGTGAAGGCTTGATTCAAATTATGGGCGCGGCTAGAGACCCGGGTTCCAGAGCCAAATTAGCGGTAAAAAGTAACGATCCACGATTAGACCCTGTAGGTGCTTGCGTTGGAATGCGCGGTTCTCGAGTACAGTCAGTAACAAATGAATTGGCTGGTGAACGGATCGATATTATTTTATGGAATGGAAATGAAGCACAGTTTGTCATTAATGCGATGTTGCCCGCAGAAATCCAATCAATTATCGTGGATGAAGATAAACACAGTATGGACGTTGCCGTAGCCTCCGAAAGTTTGTCACAAGCGATTGGTAAAGGAGGACAAAATGTTCGTCTGGCTTCACAACTGACAGGATGGGAACTCAATGTTTTAGATGCGGCTAAAGCGGTAGAAGATAGTGACGCTACTTTACAACGAATCAGACAGACATTTGTTGAGCAGCTTGATGTAGACGAAGAAATTGCACAAATCTTAGCAGAAGAAGGGTTTACGACCGTTGAAGAAATTGCATATGTTCCGGTTGATGAAATGCTGGAAATTCAAAGTTTTGATAAAGAACTAGTGGATGTGTTAAAGAAACGCGCTAAAGATTCTTTGTTGATTCGTGCCTTAGCTTCAGAAGAACAAATTGAAATTGCAAAACCAAATTCAGACTTACTGGCAATGGAAGGAATGGATAATGACTTGGCTTATCAGCTTGCCGCTCAAGGCATAATCACCATCAGTGATTTAGCAGAATTGGCTATCGATGATTTATTAGACTTTGCTGGTCTGGACGCAGAACGTGCGAGGGCTTTAATTATGAAGGCTCGTGAACCATGGTTTAGCACTGAACAAAAAAACTAGGGGGCAAAATGAGTAACGAAACCGTACGAGAATTAGCACAAGTGATCGGTATTCCATTGGAACGATTATTGGAACAATTGACAGAAGCTGGTTTAAGCGCAAACCGTCCTGATTCAATCGTTAGTGAAGCCGAAAAAACCAAATTGTTGACGCATCTACGCAAGCGTCACGGTAAAAATGATGATGGACACTCAGGAAATACACCCACAAGAATTACTTTAAAACGTAGTAAAGTCAGTGAGTTAAAGCAAGCTACAACCCCTGGAAGTTCAACTAAAACGATTAGTGTCGAAGTTCGGAAACGCAAAACTTATATTAAACGCGAAGTCTCGGATACAGACACTCATAAATCATCCACCAGAACAACCAAAAACGAAACCTCTCGATCGACATCAGCTCAATCTACGACTCATCAGCGTTCTCAAGCAAAATCGGTAGAGGTTAATAAAGTTGTTTTATCAGCGGCTCAATCGACTACAACCACAGAATCTACCGCTGCAAAAGTTCATTCAACAAAAGGCATGACGGTTGAGAGGGTAAAACCTGTCGAGATGACTGCTGTTGTGGTTAATCCTGAAATTCAGCACGCTGAAATTGAGTCGCAACGTTTGGCTGAAGAACAGTTAAAAGAACAGCAACGTAAGCAACGTTTGGAAGAGTCTGTTCAAAAAAATGCAGAAAAAGTGCGACGTTTGGCTGAAGCGAAACAATCAGCTCAAAAGAAAAAGTCTGCTAAACCCACTGAATCTAAAGCTAAAACGGTAGAGCCAGCACCAGTTGTTGAGCCACCGCCACGAAAACCCAGTCATAATCGTGAAAGTACGGTAACCAAAAATCACGTCAATCATCGTGAAGCTACGCCGGCAAAATCGAATAGTCCGCGTGAAAATTCAGCCCCTAAAACTCGTGATGTTCCAGCAGAGCGCAATTTGCCATTAGCTAAACAATTGTCGGGTACACGCAGTTCGGCTTTATTGTCCATATTGGATGAATTTGCTGAACGTGAGGTCAGTGGTGGTCGTCGCAAAACTAAAAAACCTAAACTCAGAGCTAAAACAAGTTTACCTACGGTTGAAGCTAAACATCAATTTGAAATGCCGGTTGCGCCTTCCGTGAAAGAGGTGATTATTCCTGAGCATATTATGGTGTCAGATTTAGCCTCAAAAATGAGCGTTAAAGTGGCGGAAGTCATTAAACATTTAATGAAATTAGGTATGATGGCAACCATTAACCAAACCATCGATCAAGAAACGGCAGTCATCCTGGTTGAGGAAATGGGACATAAAGCCGTGATGCAAAGCGATGATGATTTTGAAAAAGAATTATTGGCTGCGGTTGAAGAAACCGATGATCAACGTCCGGTGGTTACGCGCGCGCCAATTGTCACCATTATGGGACATGTCGATCATGGTAAAACTTCATTATTAGATTACATTCGTAAAACTCGAGTGGCTGCTGGGGAAGCTGGTGGGATTACCCAACATATCGGTGCTTATCAAGTCAAAACCGATCATGGCTCAGTCACCTTTTTAGATACCCCAGGACATGCCGCATTCACTGCGATGCGTGCCAGAGGAGCTGAAATTACTGATGTAGTGATTATCGTAGTCGCCGCTGATGATGGAGTGATGCCTCAAACGAAAGAGGCGGTAGAACATGCTCGTGCCGCGAATGTACCGATTATTGTGGCGATTAATAAAATCGATAAATCAGG
>JBEEJU010000175.1:0-3450 GCA_041169045.1 Pseudomonadota bacterium | reverse complement strand
TCGATTCTAAACTGTGCAATTCGGCGATCTCTATTAAATCACGACTTAAATCAATGCCTAATGCTGTCGCGCCCCGTTGGGCTAACGCTTCAGTTAAAATGCCCCCCCCACAACCTACATCGACGATGCGTTGTCCGGATAAACGAATATGACGTTCAATAAACTCAATCCGTAGCGGGTTAATTGCGTGTAAAGTTCTTAATTCGCCTTGAGAATCCCACCAACGTTCGGCTTGCGCGGAAAATTTATGGATTTCTTCAGGATGCACATTGTCAGTTACAGTCATGGTTTATCGCTCGGTGATAAGTGAATAATAGTATAGTATATTACTAGGTTATTAGTCATCTGCTTTGCCAACAGAATGACGGTTCAGCGTACAATACGTTGATTATTTATTGAATGATTAAATGGCTTTTCATGTTACCTACTTTTGTCCACCTCAGAGTTCATAGCGAATTTTCATTAGTCGATGGTTTGATTCAATTAAAACCGTTGATGCAACAATTGATTGCGTTCAATCAACCGGCAGTTGCGATTACTGAACAAAACAATTTATTTTCATTAGTCAAATTTTACAAAGCTGCAACCGCTAGCGGCATTAAACCGATTATTGGTGCAGATGTATTGATTTTAAATTCTGAAGAATTCACTCAACCTTTTCGCTTGACACTGTTGGTACACAATCAACAAGGTTATATCAGTTTAACCGAATTAATCTCTAAAGCCTATCAACAAGGGCAAAAAAATGGCATTCCGTTATTAGACAGAGTGTGGTTAGAAAATCATACTCAGGGTTTAATTGCTTTATCAGGCGCAATGGAAGGAGATATTGGACGGGCTTTGATTTCTGGAAAAAACGCAATTGCCGAAGCGTATTGTCAACAATGGCAGCGTTTATTTCCTAATCGATTTTATTTAGAATTACAAAGAATTGGTAAGGCTAATGAAGAATCTTATATTACCGCCGCTTTATCCTTAGCGGAACGTTATCAATTACCCGTAGTAGCGACTAATAATGTACGCTTTTTATACGCTGAGAATTTTATTGCGCATGAGGTTAGAGTTTGTATTCATCAAGGGCGTATTTTAGAAGATAATCGCCGCCCTAAAGATTATACTAATCAGCAATATTTGCGTAGTAGTGAAGAAATGAGTCGCTTATTTGCAGATATTCCCGAAGCGATTCAAAATACGGTTGAAATTGCTAAACGTTGTACTTTGCAATTAACTTTAGGACAAAATGTATTACCCGATTTTCCAGTTCCCAATACTTATCAATTAAATGATTATTTTCGTGAACAAGCAAAAATAGGATTAGCCTATCGATTACAACATTATCCGCCGGTTAAACCTTATTCTGAAGCGATGTATTGGCAACGATTAGAGATTGAATTAACCGTGATTTGCCAAATGGGATTTGCGGGTTATTTTTTAATTGTTGCAGATTTTATTCAATGGGCAAAAAATCAACAAATTCCGGTAGGTCCGGGACGCGGTTCTGGAGCAGGTTCTTTAGTTGCATATGTTTTAAAAATTACCGATTTAGACCCCATTTATTTTGAATTATTATTTGAAAGATTTTTAAATCCTGAGCGAATTTCAATGCCAGATTTTGATATTGATTTTTGTATGGATAGACGTGATGAAGTGATTGAATATGTGGCGCAACGTTATGGTCGTGATCGAGTATCACAAATTATTACGCATGGATCAATGGCGGCAAAAGCAGTGATTCGGGATGTGGGACGTGTGTTAAATTATAGTTATGGTTTTGTGGATAAATTAGCTAAATTAATTCCGTTTGAAATTGGGATTACTTTAGAAAAAGCCTTAGCAGATAATTCGGAATTAAATCATTTATATCAGAATGATAATGACGTTAAAACTTTATTTGATACTGCTTTATCGCTAGAAGGATTAGCGCGTAATGCCGGAAAACATGCAGGCGGCGTAGTAATTGCACCTAGTAAATTAACCGATTTTACCCCTTTATATTGTGAAGAAGATGGCAGTAATTTAGTGACTCAATTCGATAAAAATGATGTTGAAGCAGTCGGATTAGTGAAATTCGATTTTTTAGGATTACGCACTTTAACCATTATTGATTGGGCAGTACAAACCATTAATCAGCAACAAAAGAAATTAGGCTTACCTGCGATTGATATTGCCCATATTTCCTTAAATGATGCTAAAACCTATGAATTATTAAAAAGCAGTCAAACCACCGCCGTATTTCAATTAGAATCTGATGGCATTAAAAAATTAATTTATAAATTACAACCTGATTGTTTTGACGATATTGTAGCATTAGTGGCGTTATATCGTCCTGGTCCTTTGGAATCAGGAATGGTGGATGATTATGTTAATGTAAAACATAAACGACAAGCTGCTGAATATCCACATCCTTTATTAGAATCTATATTAAAAACAACAAATGGCGTTATTTTATATCAAGAACAAGTGATGCAAATTGCTAGAGAATTATCGGGATATACTTTAGGCGGTGCCGATATATTAAGACGCGCAATGGGAAAAAAAGATGTTCAGGAAATGGCAAAACAACGAGATGCTTTTGTTCAAGGGGCAATCGCTAATCAAGTTTCAGCAGAAACGGCAAATTATATTTTCGATTTAATTGATAAATTTGCCGGTTATGGTTTTAATCGCAGTCATAGTGCGGCTTATGCTTTAGTGGCTTATCAAACCGCTTGGTTAAAAGCGCATTATCCGGCAGCATTTATGGCAGCGGTACTCTCTTCAGATATGGATAATACTGATAAAATTGTCGGTTTAATTGAGGAATGTAAACAATTAAAATTGACCATTTGTCCGCCAAATATTCATTTATCAGATTATCGTTTTACGGTTAATGATCAAAAACAAATTGTCTATGGTTTAGGCGCGATAAAAGGTATAGGACAAGCCGCTATTGAAGATTTAATGCTAGAAAGAAAACAAAATGGCATATTTACTGGATTATATAATTTATGCCAAAGAGTAGTGAAACGTAAATTAACTAGAAGAGTGTTAGAAACTTTAATTAAATCAGGAAGTTTTGATTGTTTAAATCCGAATCGATGGCTTTATTTAGCAGAATTACCCAATGCTATTCAAGCTGCTGAACAACAAGAAAAAGCTATTGAAATGGGACAAAATGATTTTTTTGGGCAAATTACGGAAAAATCGCTTACCAATACTGAACCTAAATATTCTGCTGTGGCTAAACCTTGGACAATGTTGGAACAATTAGAGGCTGAAAAGTCGGTATTGGGTTTTTATTTAACTGGACATCCATTAACTGAATATATTCAAGAATTTAATCGTTTAATTCGAGAAAATATTCGTCAATTAACGACTAAAATTGAATCTTCTAAAAATAAAATAGATTGTTTAATTATAGGATTAGTACAAGAATTAAAACATCAGCCTGAAAAAAATCGGTGTTTTTTA
>JBEEJU010000174.1:0-4886 GCA_041169045.1 Pseudomonadota bacterium | reverse complement strand
AATACTTGACGTAACATACTTGCGGGTAAATGCAATTGAATGGGCTGATGCGTTTCAATAGATAATGAAATATTTTCAGCCAATTGATAGCGAGTTAAACTGATTAAATCTTGAATTAAATGAATCAGCTCAAAATCAACCGCTAATTCAGGTGTATGCCGACTTTGATCTAACATATTATTTAATAATAAAGTTAAGCGTTTTAATTCGGCATTAATCATATTTAAGCGATCTAATTGTTCGGGATCATTAATTTCGCGGCGAAAATTACTAAATGCCATTTGAATGCCGGCTAATGGATTACGAATTTCATGGGCTAATTCCGCCGCGACTTCTCCAATTGCCGCTAATCGTTCAGTTCTTGCTAAAGTATGTTGTTGTTCTAATAAAGCCTGAGTGGCTAATCGGACTTCTTGTTGTAAAGATTGAGCGTGTAATTGTTGAGCTTGTTCTAAATCAGCTAAATGAATCACCATTTCATTATAGCTATTAAATACCGGTAATAATAATGGGTCTAAATGTTCAGTGGTAAATGGCGTAAAATTACCTTCAGTTAATCGCTGCAATAAGCGTTGTAAATCGGTTAAGGGCTGTAAAATTTGCCGTTTTAAAAATAAAAGGGTAAACAATAAAATTAACGCTAAAGTCACAGAAGCAACCGATAATTCAGTTTCAGTATCTCGACTAATTTCAGATAATAATTTTTCACGTTGTAATGCTTCATGCTCTAAAGTATCATTCATAATTTTTAAAGCTCGCATTAAACGATTATTTTGTTCAATTTTAGTTAAACTATCAATATTAGTTAATAATTGATTTAACGTTTGTAAATTATGGCGAGTATTTGCTGATAAATAACGATTATCTACCATTAGAGCATCAATTTCAGTTACTGATTGCGCTAATTCATCAATGGGTAAAACAGGTTCAACTTCGATTAAATATTCAATTAAAGATTGTTGTAATTTGACCGAAAGATTTTGAATTCGATGCGAATAGTTGACATAAAATAAAACCATATCCAAACGATACAGATTACGGCTAATCATTCCGCCTAAAATGGTTAATGTTAATAATAATAATCCTAGAAAAGCAAATCCCCGTAGTTTAGCTGGACGATAAAAAAGAGATTTCATAGCGATTTTCATAAATTACCGTTGAGATAAATCATACAATTAAAAAGCTATTTTAAACTACAAAAAAATGATTAAAGGATAGAATAATTTTATTAACTCTTTCCTAATAAATAAAAATAGGAAAGAGTGTAAAAAAGAGAATAATTATTTTTTCGCTTAATAAAGGACCCATTAACGAATAAATAGGTCTAATTTTTCATATTTTTCAGCTAATAAATAATAAAAAGTGATGCGTGATTTAAAGCGATCTGGTTTCATAATCGTACAAACAGATTCTATTGCAGCATCTAATTCTTCATCAGCTAAAGTTAAACCTAATTTTTTCTTTAAAAAATTTTCGCGTACGGTTTCTTTTTCAGTCACATCGCTACAAGCAACGGTACTTGAGTCTTGATTCCGCATGACTAATGCGTAGGTTTTAACTAAACCCTCTAAAGCCGCTTCATTGATATCAGTCGTATATTTTGCTAACGATTCTTTGTCGAGTTGTAAATCAGCCATTATGGTATTCTCATGAGATTAAAAAAAGATTGTTATATCATTTCATAATAAAATTTGCAAATGAAATTATAATTTTCTGAGTTGATGAGGATTAAAAATACTTTTTAATTTTATACCATAAAGATCGTTCACTAATTTTTAATAATTGAGCCGCTTTCGCTTTATTATCTTGAGTGGTATTTAAAGCTTGTTGAATTAGCCGTTTTTCTAATTGTTCCACTTGAGTATTTAAATCTTGCTCCGTATTTAATTTTGCCTGCGGATTATTATGCAAACAATTATGCGGTGAGTTAGCGGGTAAATGAATAATATCAACTTTCTGACCTGCACTTAATACGGTTGCTCTTTCCATCATATTTTCTAATTCACGAACATTTCCGTGCCAATGATATTCTGTTAACCATTGTGCCGCCGTTGTTGATAAGCCTTGAAAATTAAAACCTAATTCGGTCGCATGTTTTTGTAAAAAATGTAAAGCTAATGGAATAATATCTTCAGTTCTTTGTCTTAAAGCCGGCAATTCAATGGTAAATACATTTAAACGATAATATAAATCTTCGCGTAATTTTTGATCGATTATCGCTTGTTTTGGATCACGATTAGAAGCGGCAATCACTCGCACATCGAGATTAATTGTATGGTGACTGCCTAATCTTTCTAAATTGCGTTCTTGTAAAACGCGCAATAATTTTGCTTGTAAATTAAAATTCATTTCGGTAATTTCATCTAAAAATAAAGTACCACCATTGGCTAATTCAAATTTTCCTACTTTATCTTTATAAGCTCCGGTAAACGCGCCTTTGTTATAACCAAATAATTCGCTTTCTAAAATATCTGCGGGAATAGCGGCACAATTAATTGAGACAAATAAAGCTTGTTTTCTAGGTGAAGCTTGATGAATAGCTCGCGCAACTAATTCTTTACCAGTACCGGTTTCGCCTTGAATTAAAACACTGGTTCGAGTCGGCGCGACTTGTTGAATTAAATGATAAATATTTTGCATAATTGCACTAGAACCGACAAATCCCTGCCAAGATTGATCAACAGTTTGACGTAAATAACGATTTTCTCTTTTAACTTGATTTAATTTTAAAGCGCGTTGTACTGCGGCTTCTACGGCTTCTAATTCAAAAGGTCTAACAATATAATCACTGGCACCATATTTCATGGCATTAACCGCTGTTTCTACAGTGCCATATGCGGTAACGACAATCACTGGCATTTCTAATTGCTGTTCGCGTAATTGAGTTAATAAGCCAATGCCATCTAAGTTAGGCATTCGTAAATCGGTAATCACTAAATCAATGATATGTTGATGGCATAAAGCCAACGCATTGATTCCATCTACTGCTTGTAAAACTTGATAATTCATTTGAGTTAACATAATTTCTAAAACTCGTCGCATTTTAGGCTCATCATCAACCACTAAAATTAATTCATTCATGATTATTACTCAATTGTTAC
This sequence comes from Pseudomonadota bacterium, assembly GCA_041169045.1. Taxonomy (GTDB): domain Bacteria; phylum Pseudomonadota; class Gammaproteobacteria; order Methylococcales; family Methylomonadaceae; genus CAIQWF01. Next base: position 1,785 of record JBEEJU010000174.1, on the reverse strand, counting down.
AAAAAATGATTATGGAAATTGCAAATGAAAACAAGCACCACCTAATTGACTATTAGTCACAAAAATATTTCCATGATGTGCTAAAACAATTTGCTGAACGACGGTTAATCCTAAACCAATTCCTTCTTGACGGCGAGTAAAAAAAGGTTCAAAAATTTGTTGTTTGTCTTTATCAGCTATACCTTGTCCGTTATCGTGAATTTGAATTTCGATTGAATGCGTACCAGTTAAAGTTTGTAATAAGATTAAAATTTGACCTTTGATCGATAATTGTTGAATGGCATTTAACAGTAAATTTAATAAAATTTGAATAATTTGATCTCGATCGCAATTGAGTAATAAATTAGAATAAGCACTGTTAAATTGTAATTGAATTTGCTTTTTCTCTAGCTGAACTTGTAATAATTCAATACTGTGTTCAATAATGGGATGAATTACTTGTAATTTGAATTGCGGAGGACGAGGTTTAGCACATTCTAATAAGGTGGTGACTAAACCATTTAATCGTTCTGTTTCGCTAAGAATAAAGCCTGTCATTTCTAATCCAATCTCAGTTAATTGTGGTTCTCGTTGTAAAATTTGTGCCGATGAACGTAAAATGCCCAAAGGGGTACGGACTTCGTGAGCCATACTTGCGGCCATTTCTCCAATCACCGCTAATTTAGAAACTCGAATTAAATGTTGACGCGATTGTTCTAAATTTGCAATCATTTGATTAAATTGTAAACTTAATTCATTAATTTCATCACTGGCTTTTAAAGTGGGTGGAGAAACTTGTTTTCCGTGCATAAAATCGTGACTGAATTGGGCTAATTGAGAAATAGGTTTGGCTATTTTAGAAGATAAAACTAAAGATAAACTAATGGCTAATAATAAAGTTAGGGTTAAAAAAATCAAGATTAACCACCACAATTGCATAATCGGTAAAAAAGCTTGTTCTCGGGGTTGAATAATTAAAACTTTCCAGCCTAATCCTTTAAAATGTCTATAGCCTTGAGAATCGGCATATCCCACTAAAACCGGCATCTTTTTTAAAAAATCGGCGCGAATTTCAAAACTTCCACTATTTTGAGTTAAAAACTGCCATTGATTAGATAAAGGTTTAAAATAAATAGGATTCTTTTTAGCTAATTCTGAAGACATTGCTAAAATATGTTGATGCTGATCAATTAACATGGCGTAAGCTACTGTCTGATGTTGATTAAAAGGCAAAGGTGCATCTAATAAATGTTGAATTTCTCGCCAATCAAATTCAGCATATAATTGACCTAATTGTCCTGATTGAAAAGCATCTGCAATTGGAATTGAAAAATATAAATGTTGGTGGGTTAAAGATTGTAAAGATAAAGAAAGGTGGTTGAAATTAAGCATTAACCAAGGCGGTAATTTTGGATAAAAATTGCCAATTAAGTCGGCTGAACTGGATGCAATAATATATTGTTTTTGATTAGTAACAAATAATTGTTGATAAACGCCACTATAACCTAATTGTAATTTATGTAAAAATTGTGATAATCTTTTATCAATATCATCAGACCTAACATCTTGCATCACTGCTAATTGACTCCAGATGAAAATATTTTCCATACGTTCAAATAAAGTGGTATCAATTTGTTGCATAATAGCTCCGGCTTGTGAAGTTAATTTATGTTCAATTTCTAAGCGCAAAATTTGTTTAAAATGAATAAAAATTAATAAACTAATTAAGCTCGCACACAAAATACCAATTAATAAATATGACCCTAATAACGTCCGTTGAATAGTCATTCTCATTTCCTGTGTTGA
>JBEEJU010000173.1:0-3622 GCA_041169045.1 Pseudomonadota bacterium | reverse complement strand
CTGCTTTTTTTGATGGGCATTCGCTTTGTTAATGTCCCACTCAAATTTTAACATTCTCAAAACCTTTGTTTTTTCAAAGTGATATTTTTAAAACAGTTGTACAGTTTTCATGCGGCGCAATTCGTTTCACTATTGCACTCTACCGCACTAATTTAAAATAATTTTCCAATCCTTTAACAACACGATATTTCCTAATTGCGAAGTTTTAGAAAAATGTCTTTTATCAGCAGTGACAAAATAGCAATTATTTAAAATCGCTAAAGCGTGGTAAACCGCATCATAAAATGATGGAAAGCCTGATTTAATATGCCCCGTTTTGCAAATATCAAATGCTTTTTCGATACACGTTATATCGGGTTCTATTAACGTCAATCGCGTTTCTTCAAATCCCGTGATTAGCGCATTCACTTGTTCGGCAGGATAATCATTAAGCTGGGCAATTGCCAACACTTCGTAAACAAATAACCCAGGCGCAATCACAGTAATATCTTTTTCCGTCAGTGTGCTAATTAAATCAAGGGCTTGCTGCGAATCAGGCTCTTGTAAAAATAGTTTATTAAAAACGCAGGAATCTAAAACAATTTTATTTTGCATTTCCTAACCGTGCATCAATAATAAGCTGTTCTTGACCTTGCCGTAACATGGCAGTCATTTCTTCAGAAGGAAAAGGTGCTTTGACAGGTTTAATGCTATGCAGCAAGTTTAAGAATTGCTTTTTTTTGTCGTCCGTTTCTTTTTTCCGTTTCTGTTCTAAAAACAGTACAAAATCCAAAACTTCGGCTTTTAATTCTGTCGGCAATAAAAAAACATGCTCTTGTATTTGTTTATCTAATTGCATTTTACAGTCTCTGATTTTGAAAATATTGTTGAGGTGAGTTAAATATTGCCTTTTGTAGTTTGGGTTGTTACGCGGCACAATACGTTTTATTATTGCGCTTTACGAGTTACTTAGTTTTTGTTGTTCGCTCCATCGGATATACAAAAAAAGCTCCTCTATTTTTTGATTTTCGGATTTCAACATTTTTGTATGAATAGCCTAATTCAGCACATCTTTGTTCTAATTCGGATAAATCATCTGAACTTATTTTGTCATCAAAAGCGAGGTGGTAAATTTCATTATCTAAAACCAATTCACCTTTTCGTAAAGCTAATAAAACTTTTTCTGCACTAAGAAATTGGTCTAATGAATTTTTTGCAGTGTCTTGTGGCTTGACCATGTTACCGTGCTGTTTTTGAAAGTTAATTATAGATTCTTTTCCAATCTCTGTTATAAAGAAACATCTATCAACTTTGCTAACTCCGCTGTGATTATATTTTTCTTTTATCAAATCATGTTTAAGCAATTTATTAAGATAAGACTGACCAGTGCGTATCATCTTATATCCTTTCCCTTTTCCGTCCTTGCGTGCTTCATTCCAAAGCTTATTGTCAGGCCATAACTGCTTTGAAAACTCGGTTATACCTATTCCTGCATTTTCTGAAATTATTGATAGTGCATTGAAACTAACTTCACTCATTTTCATATTAATACACCAATTTTTTATAAAATATATTAAGTCGTTATACCGTGTGCCGCATCCCATGTTTTCTTTGCCATATCAAACCCCTTTTAACCCATCACCGCATTTTGATTAGCCGCCGCGTAACTTCTGGTAAAACTAATCACTTTGTTAAAAACACTTCGCCTGAAACCCGCTAGGCGACTCCAAACTAAAGGTTTCATCCTGAATCCGCGCCACATAAAACCCCGCCTCCAACACCTTATTTTTAAGCATTTCCGACATATCCACCGCAGCGATAATCCCATACAGTTTTTTATCGGCATGTTCAGGAAACAACGCCCTAAAATTAACCATCAGAATGTTCAATTGCGTAATCGCCTCTTCCCGCAAATGGCTTTTCACTTCCACAATGTATGCCTCATTAATCGCGCTATTGGCATACGCCAGCACATCAATCTCCGCATCAATGCCGTTTTTGCTCACCCGCACACTGGGACAAATCACTTCGACTTTAAATCTCTCGCGTAAAATTTTGGTCATCGAAGGTAACGCCAAGCCTTCGGTAAAGCCGCCAAATTTATCGGAAAGTCTTGCCATTAATACTTTAAATTCTTGGTCTGTCATAGTATAAAAATCCTGTCACACCATCACATAACAACCCAAAACACCAAAAATGAACTCATTTGCTTTTTTATATTGGTTAATCTTTCAAAAAAATTATCCTCTCATTATTTTAGCAAATCAACTCTAAAATATTGCAAAAAATTTAATACCCTTTATAATTAAATAGTTTTAACTAATTTATCGGTACTATTGATGAATCAATTATTAAAAATTAATCAACGATTATTATTAAAAAGTCATGGTCATTGTTATATTAATGATTATTTAGGCGGTGGCGGACAAGGCGAAGTTTATCGAGTTGAATTTAATCAACATGCGTTAGCATTAAAATGGTATTTTCCCGCTTTAGCAACGACTGAACAATATCAAGCTTTACAAGAGTTAATTCTAAAAAAAGCCCCAAATGATAATTTTTTATGGCCCTTATTAATTGCAGAATCGAATCAAATCTCAGGCTTTGGTTATTTGATGCCATTACGCGAATTGCGTTATCATAGTATTGTCGATTTAATGAAACGACGCATTGAGCCTAATTTTCGCCAATTAATTACCGCCACAATTGAATTAGCCAATAGTTTTTTACAATTACATGCTAAAGGTTTATGTTATCAAGATATTTCTTTTGGTAATGTCTTTTTCGATCCCAATACGGGACAAATTTTAATTTGCGATAATGATAATGTCACGACTAATCGTAAAGCTAGACAAAAAACTTTATTAGGAACGCCTAGATTTATGGCTCCTGAAATTGTTTTAGGCAAAGTTTCTGCTCCCAGTACCGAAAGTGATTTATTTTCTTTATCGGTATTATTATTTTATATGTTAATGTTGCATCATCCTTTAGAAGGTCAGCGTGAAGCGAATATTAAATGTTTTGATTTACCCGCAATGACGCAATTATATGGTAGTGAACCGATTTTTATTTTTGATCCCAATAATGAAACTAATCGTCCGGTAATCGGTTATCAAGACAATCCCTTAATTTATTGGAAAATCTATCCCCATTTCATAAAACAATTATTTATTAAAGCTTTTACCGACGGTTTAATTGATGCTGAATATGGACGGGTGCGCGAAAGTGAATGGCGAGCGAATTTAATTAAATTACGCGACTCCATTATTTATTGTCAGCATTGTCATCAAGAAAATTTTTATGACAGCGATTATTTACAAATGCACCAACAATTAGCTCCTTGTTGGTCTTGTGAACAGATTTTAATTGCTCCGCCACGCATTAAAATTCAGCATCCCAATCATTATTGGATTGTAATGTTGAATTATGATAGTCAATTATTTGCGCATCATTTAGAACCCTTACGCTATTATGATTTTTCAATGCCATTAGCTCAAGTAACGCAACATCCACAATATCCAACGATTTGGGGATTAAAAAATTTAACTACTCATTCTTGGAACGCGGTTACTATTGATCATCAACATAAACAAATTGCCCCCGGACAAACGATTAGTTTAGCAAATGGTTTAAAAATTCAATT
>JBEEJU010000172.1:0-2730 GCA_041169045.1 Pseudomonadota bacterium | reverse complement strand
GTTCAGTAAGTTGTAATTCTGTTAATAATTCCATCACTGCGGTAGTAGATAATCCTACCGCTGCCATTTTACCTAAACCACGAGTTTGACCTTGGGCAAAACTGCGATGATAAATAATTAATACCGCTTGTTCTAAAGTTAATGCCCCTGCAACCCATGCAGCCGCAATTTCACCTACGCTATGTCCAAAAGCCGCTTTAGCTTTTAAGCCTAAACTTTGTAATAATTCGGTTAAACCAATTTGAATCGCAAATAATAAAGGTTGAGCAATTTCAGTCGCTTGCATTTGCTCAGATTCTGGCTTTAATAAAATTTCAACAATCGAAAAATCTGCATATTGTTGCCATAATTGATCAATGGTTTCTAAACAATGGCGAAAGACTGTACTTTGTTGAAATAAAGTTTGTCCCATGCCTAACCATTGACAGCCATTTCCTGAATAAACCAAAGCCACTTCACTGTGATCTGCGAAAAATTCGGCATAAACCGACTGCGTATTGGTTTGGGATAATTCAAATTGACGTAAGGCGGTAATTATTTCAGTCGGTTGATTGGCATATGTAATTAAACGATGAGTTAAATGTTTTCGACTAAACCAAGCTGTCCACGCAATATTGGCATAATTTTCGATATTTGCCTCAATAAAATTCGCATAAATTCGCGTTAATTGTTTTAAAGCAATTGGACTGCGTGCAGATAAATATAAAGGAGAACAAGATTCAACAATAACGCTTTGAGTTAAGGGAATGTTTGGATATTCTTCGAGTAAAACATGCGCATTAGCACCACCAAATCCAAAAGAATTTACGCCCATTAATAAAGGGGAATCAGTTGGCGTTAATTCAGTAAATTCATCTACGACTTTTAACTGCCATTGTTGAAAAGGAATATGCGGATTAGGTGTTTTAAAATGTAAATTCTTTGGAATCGCTTTATGTTGTAAACACAAAATGGTTTTTAATAAACCCGCCATTCCAGAAGCGACTTCTAAATGTCCCAAATTGGTTTTTACTGAACCTATTAATAATGGATTATCCGGCGCGCGTTTTTGTCCCAATGCGATACTTAAAGCTTTCGCTTCTAATGGATCGCCTACCGCGGTTCCAGTTCCATGTGCTTCCACATAGACAATTTGATTCGCCTCAATATTCGCTTGCTGACAAACTTTGGTAATTAATTGGGCTTGTGCTTCAGAATTCGGTACCGTAAGCCCATTGGTTTTACCATCACAATTGACTCCTGAAGCCGCAATCACCGCATAAATATTGTCGCCATCGATTTCCGCTTGTACCAAAGGTTTCAATACCACAATTGCCGCGCCTTCTGAGCGCACATAACCATCGCCGCTGGCATCAAAAACTTTGCAACGTCCCGTAGGAGACAACATCGACGCTTTAGAAAATCCGACAAAAGCTAAGGGATGCAACAACATATTGACCCCGCCCGCGATCGCTAATTCCGTTTCACCGGTGCGTAAACTGTGACAGGCTTGATGTAAAGCCACTAAAGATGACGAGCAAGCCGTATCAATGGACATACTTGGACCTTGTAAATCAAAAAGATACGAAATGCGATTAGAACCAATACTAATGGTATTACCCGTCATAGTATAAGCATCAACTGCACTTAAATCATCGACTCGTCCATGAGTATAATCATTACTACCAATACCAATAAAAACGCCACAGTTACTTCCGGCTAATTCATCAATTTTATAACTAGCATCTTCAAACGCTTCCCAAGTTAATTCCAATAATAAGCGTTGTTGCGGATCCATTTGTTCTGCTTCGCGGCGCGAAATACCAAAAAAATCCGCATCAAATTGATCAATGTTATTTAATACGCCGGCTGACCATACATAGCTGCGTCCTGGGGTTTTACGTCTAGGATGTCCATAAATCATTTTAGACCAACGTGACTCAGGAATTTGTGTCACGACATCCTGACCTTGTTGTAGAACCTGCCAATATTGTTCTAAATTTTCAATGTCTCCGGGAAATCGGCAGGCGACTCCAACGATAGCTATTTTGTCTTGTTTACTCAATCTGTTAACTCTCTTAATCTGTCAGAAATTGACAAGGCTGATCCGTCAATTTCGATAAGTGAATAGTGTTGTGACTTGGCAATAAATACCCGTTTAGCGGCTATAATTTTCTCAATACCATCGACGTTTTTGCCAGTGAAATAGCTGTTATTATGCACTAAATTTTTAAACGCAGGAAATCATCACTGATATTTTGCACAAAACAATGAACAGCTTAAGCGATTCATTAAATATTAAAATTTAACTCAATTGTTACTATTTTCATTTTGAAACATTTAAATTCAGAGAGTAGCAGTGGTGAAAATATTTTATCTGTGTTATGTTTTAAATTGATATTTAATTTATTTTTAAAAATCATTTTATTACCATATCTTTTTATTATTTTTTGTCGATTGTTTACCTTCACTACTAATGACTGCTATTTCCACACAACCGGTTGATTTTAGCTCTATCTCAGACCCGCAAGCGGAACGAGAAGCTGCAAAATATGCCCAACCGATTCCCAGTCGGGAATTAATTTTACAATTATTACAACATCATCCCAATCCCCTCTCTCGATCAGAAATTGCTCAAGCTTTTGGATTAGAATCCGATTCTGATTTAGAAGCTTTACGACGGCGTTTACGCGCGATGGAACGTGATGGTCAAATTCTTTATCATCACAAACATTATCTGGTGGTGAATCA
>JBEEJU010000171.1:0-10205 GCA_041169045.1 Pseudomonadota bacterium | reverse complement strand
TGCGTAACGATCAAAATCTTCAAAAGCAAACCCACGACTGTCTAAAGCTTTTTTCGCAGCTCGCGCCATTCCGGTATTCTTAAATTGACCCGTAAAAGCATTAGTCTCGTAATCAGCTTGATGACCTACGCTGTAGAAAACTGAACCATCATTTGCAACGAATAAAACATCACGATAGCCATATGATTTTTTATAATTTGTAAAATAATCTTCAGTTTCCCCTTCGGCTTTAGGGGATACAATTTCCTCAACAGTTACCGAGGTAATAATCCCCCAACTTAATCCAGGAACATTTAAAGGCTCGTAAATACTCATTTCCCATTTGCCGGTAGAACCCAACACGATATTACGACCACTTTTACCTGAAGTCACCGCCTCTCTAACTGCGGAGCTTTTTTCTTCGCCCAACTTACCTTCTTTAATCACCCGATCACTGCGATAACCAATTTTGCCGTCTTCGCTTTTGCCAACTAAAAAAGACTCAGCGGTGGAAGGCAAACCTGTACGTTCTTGAACAATGCTATTAATTTCGTTAATTGGCAACTCAAAAACGACCGATCCCAAATAAGCTCCACTTTCATCAAATAAAGGCGTGGACATAAAAGCAGCAAAACCTTTATTGGGTTCATAAAAACTAAAATCTTCAACCGCTGTTTCATATCGTGCTTTGGCAAACACACGACCCAATCCAGTATCTCGTAAATTGCCCTGCTTAACATTTTGACCTAAATCGCTTTCTTTATTAACGCTGTAGATCACATTACCTTCTGCGTCAATCAGATAAACATCATTGTAACCCATGTTATCTCTAAAACCTTTCAAGCCCTTTTCACGAGTGGTCAATAAGGTTTTATACTCAGGACTTTGCAACCCTTTAGCAAAAACCTCAGAAAATTCCTTAACCGCAGAAATAAATCTTAAGTTTACCTTCGTATCAGCCAATACTTTGAATGATTTTTGGAAATAGTTTTCCAATTGAATCCGTTTTTGCGCCTGAATCCCGCGTAAAGCACTAGAACTTTGCAACCAAAAACTTTGTGCCGTTTCCGCAGCAATATTCATATCGCCGCGACGCTCAGTAAAATAAACTTCCAACTGACGCTTTTTAATCTCACGAATACCAGCCAACTGATCGGTAATTTGTGTTTCTAACGCAACATCTGAAGAGATATACGCTATCGAAGTGGCACTGATGAAGGGAATTAACCCTACCATTAAAAAGAATACCAGCAGTTTGATTTTTAAGTTAAGGTCATTAAACCATGTCATCATTATGGATTCTCCATTGAAATAACCATTCCAAAGTATTTAAAAATTTAATTGAGGAACAAACGCATTAATCTCGGCTGCAATCTCACTGTCTGCAACCACCATTTCTGCACCACACATATTTAATGCGGACAACACCATGCTTTTATATAAACAACTGACTGGTGCTTGAATAATCGCACCGCCACCCACTCGAATAATTTCTTCCAACCCTTCTGAACCATCGGTACCTTCACCGGTTAAAATTACTCCCAAACAATGCTTACCGACTGCTTCTGCGACTGAAAACATCAACATATCTATTGTTCCTCGTCTGGACGAAAAAGGAGCGGCACTAACGTAAGTGGTTAATTCTCCACGTTGCCCATGTAAAGTGACATACTCTTCACCTGAACTGAGATAACAAACCCCCGCCTCTATCAGCATATTATTCAGCGGACGCTGTATAGGCAGCTGAGTATAATGATTCAAATAATGAATAAAATTATCCACATGCAGCGAAGTTTCATAAAAAATAACCATGTACGCTGTAAATGGGTCAGGGTTAAGTCGCAACAAAATCTTCAGCAAACTGGCATAACCACCTTCTGCAACACCTATAGCCACCACATTTTGACAAGGGCGACCCAGTTTAAGAACCGAATTTTTTTTCGGACTCACTCGAATATGTTGCAAACTGTTGACCTTAACTTTAGTCCCAATCAGAATTTTTTGGATAATTTGTTCGGATTGTTGTTGCAAATTTTGCCCATCGACTCTGGAGGGCTTAGGAATAAAATCAATCGCTCCATAACGCAGTGCATCAAAAGTGGTTTGCGCTCCCTCTTGGACTAAAGCACTTAACATCAAAGTCGGAGTCGGATAACGAATCATGATATGTTTTAGCGTAGTCAAGCCATTCATGCCCGGCATAATGACATCTAACGTAATTAGCTGTGGTTTCAATTTCGGAATTAATGACAAGGCTTGATCACCGCTACTCGCCTCACCGACCACTTGAAGCTCATCACTTTGAGCAATAATATTGATTAATCCTTGTCGAATAATTTCGGAATCATCTACCACTAAAATTTTGTGAGCTGCCTTTGCCATCATCACAGTATGCTTTATTTGAGATATTTACGCACAATCGCCAATAATTCATCAGGTTGAAAGGGTTTGGTTAAATATTCATTTGCTTCAGAAACTTTACCTTTCAATTTATCAAACAAGCTATCACGCGAAGTCAACATAATCGCGGGCAGTTTTTCAAACATTGGCTTTTTACGAATTTCAGCCAAAATTTCATAACCATCTTTACCCGGCAAAATAATATCCAATAGTGCCAAATCGGGCTTCCTTTCTTCTATATCCATTAGGGCTTCGTGAGCATTCTTAGCTTCAAAAACTTCATAACCATTTGCCATTAAGGTACGCGCTATTACTTTGCGAGTAACCATACTGTCCTCAACCACCAGAATTTTGCTTTTACGTTTGTCCGTAGAACTATGTCCAATATGGACTGAAGCATGTGGAGGCTGAATAACCGCTACCGTTAAACCAATCGTATTCATATAATCTATCAATAATCGATTTTGAATATATAACGCATTATTTTCGGGAGCTAATTTAACAATTTCGGTTAATTGATCTAATCCTTCTTGGTAATATTTACGATTTAAATACGCCATTGCTAAATAAAAACGTAAATAAATGGTGTTATTTGGCTCTAATTCTTGTTGTAACACATGACTATACCGTTCAATAGCTTTGTCTAAAATATCGACTTTAGCTTTTCCGACGGTCTTAAAAAAATCGGGTGTAATGAAAAAATTGGATCGACAATAACTGCACTCAATGTGATGTTCTTCTAAAGGCATCCAGCAAAATGGACAACGCAACACAAAATCTTCTGTGATTATTTTTCGAGCCAAACTGAATTTTTTAATATCTTCTGCTAAATCGGTACTTCTAGGATTAATGAAAGCGGCTTTTTTCAGCGCAATTTCAATGGCAGTCATATTTGTCAAAACCCGTGACAACCATAACCAACCTTTGAAATTATCTTCATTACTCATCAACACTTGCACCAATAATTGTTCAGCGCAACTCGGATCACAACTCTCTGCTAATTGCACCGCATTAGCAGTTAAAGTAATTTCATCGGCTTTGCTATATTGGATGGGTCCAGCTTTTGTACTCGCTGTTTCTCTAAATTTTTCAACTTCTTTTGCTAAAACATCTACAGTTTGATTAATTTGTCGAGTGACTCCTTCTTGCGGCACCGCTCTAAACACCAAATAGTCGTGATCCCATTGCAAAATGTCTAAAGCAATAAGCTTACCATTCATGCCAAATTCAACGGCATTAAATAAAACGCCTTTGTCAAAATAAAATCCGCCTATTTTTTCTTTTTCTCGCGCTTCTAATAACCCTGTTTTGCCTGATTTTTCTAATAATCGCAACAAATCTAACAGAGCTACCGAGCTGCCTAAATTGCCTGCATATTCAACCTGAGTCACCAACCTACCAAACAAAGGTACACCCAAATCACCTTGTTCAGCATGTTTTGCAACACACAACGCCAAACTAGACAAGTTCAAGCGAATCTTTTTTTCTATGCCTTTAAATGCGGTTAAAATCGCCTCTTGTCCCTTCAGATTATGCTGACTAACAAAAGCGACAACACTTTGACGAAATATTTTTTGTTGCTCCCCGCTTAATACTTGCTTAGATAATCTTTCAATTACACTATCTAACGCCTTAAAATCCATTGCCGCTTGAATATCTTTGGCATAATCCAAATAGACAATTCGCGCTACCGGTCCCAAAATCACCGCTAACTGCGCTTCGATTGCGATCATTTTTTGGTCAGTCGCAATTTCTGGCAAATAGGGCAAAGTGTCGGATTTGGGGACAAAAATAGGCTCAACTTTTTCAACCGGTTGAGGAGCTACGGGAGCTGCGGGTTGAGTAGGAATGTTGCTAATTAAAAATTTAAATATATCGACAGTCGATAAACTGATCTTGGCTTCCAGATTAGCACTTTCTCCTAAACGACTGGAAAAAGAGGCTTTTCCTTGTTTAATTTCTTTGACTAATGCCAACGCCGCCTCACCCGTTTGACCTTTAAAAGTCACATCAAAAATGGTTCCCTGTTCCAAGACAATTTTGGCTGAGCTTTCAGAACCATCATTGATAAACATAGTTCCAGTTCTTTTTTCTTTACATAAACGTTGCAAAGTTAAAATCAGTTCTCGATAGCTTAATAATCGTACACTAGGGTTATCCTGTTGCATTAAGAAATCTCCTGTTGCCTTAATGGAAAATTATGGTTCAACATCATACGCATCTTTAAATCAAAATGGTTAGGTTTTCGCTATAGCCTCACATTATAGTCAAAAAAAAACAATCGCCAGTTTTTTATCAAAAAATATCCTTTTTTATTTGAAATTCTGGAAATAATCCTGTTTATCGAATTTATCATTGATGTAATCTCAAAGATCGTGAAGAGCAAAACAAACTAGTTAAGCTTGATCGGCAGAAAAAAACGTTTACCCTTACGCTGAATCAATATCGCTACTGTTGTTCCGGGCGTGATGGCATTTAAAATCGGATCAATATCAGCCGTATTATGAATAACTCTATTATTTAAGTTCAAAATGACATCCCCCTGCTGCACACCAGCCTTAAAAGCAGAACCGGTATTAATTGCTCTCACCATAATAGCTTCAGTATCTACTGCCAAAATTTGCCGATCTTCTAGGGTCAAATTTCCAACAACAATGCCCAATCGATTCACAATTTTGATTGAAGATTCGTTATTATTTTGATTTTTAACTTCTGGCAATATCCCTAATTTTAACTCTACCGTTTTATGCTCTCCTTGGCGGATAATCTCAAATTGCACTTTAGTGCCAATTGGCATCATGCCTATTTTTGGTGCAAGCTCTCCTGCGGTTTCTACCGGATGTCCGTTAAACGCAATCACGACATCTCCAACAATCAAACCTGATTTTGCCGCTGGACTACCAAAGGAAATTTCTGAAATCAACGCACCATATGGTCTATCCATGCCAAAAGATTGCGCTAAATCTTGCGATACTTCTTGGGTTTGCACCCCAATCCAACCACGCACCACCTTACCTTGAGTACGAATTTGATCAACGACATTCATTACCACATCCATAGGAATGGCGAACGATAATCCCATATAACTACCACTTTGACTAAAAATCCATGAATTAATCCCAACGACTTTTCCATCCAAGTTAAATAATGGGCCTCCTGAATTTCCACGATTAATCGCCACATCAGTTTGAATAAAAGTCGTATAAGTTCCAGCAATTACCCGATCTTTTGCGCTCACTATCCCCGCAGTCACTGATTGATCAAAACCAAACGGTGAACCGATCGCTACCACCCACTCTCCTACCTTCAGATTTTCCAATGAGCCTACATTTGCCATAGGTAAATTATTTGCATTCACTTTTAACAATGCAACATCAGTAGCCTGATCCGAACCAATCATAGTCGCAATCAACTCACGTCGATCTTTAAATTTAACGCGAATTTCGTCTGCATTTTGAATCACATGTCGATTAGTTAAGATATAGCCGTCTGTAGAAATGATAAATCCAGAGCCTAACGACTTACTGGTTTTTGGCGATACACTCAAACGGGGGCGCGATCCAGCCTCGTTATCGGTTTCAATTTGTACGGTACTAATATTCACCACTGCATCGCTAGCGGTTTTAACCATATCAGTAAAATCGGGTAATAACGCAGCCTGAGATTTTATAGAAAACCCTAATAAAGATAGCAAAAAGCTTAACGAAACGTAATAAAAAACAAATTTCAGCTGGTTTGATTTCCCGTATGCACCAAAAAGCGTTATTATCGATAACTCTGGTATTTTTCGCTGAATTTTCAGTTTTAATTTGTTCATTGATTCAAACATGTCGGAGCTCAATTCCTATTATGATGTTTTAATCGTTGGTAGCGGTGCTGCTGGTTTAACCTTAGCTTTAAAATTAGCCGATCACGCCAAAATTGCAGTGTTATCTAAATTTGCCCTAACTGAAGGCAGTACCTTTCATGCTCAAGGTGGAATTTCCGCGGTACTCGATCAGCAAAATGACTCATTAGAATCCCACATTCAGGACACTTTAGACGCTGGCGCAGGTTTATGTCACCCTGACATTGTGCGGCTAACCGTTTCATATGGCAAACAAAGTATAGACTGGTTACGTCAACAAGGCGTAATTTTTACTGAAGAAGAATCGAGTGATGGCGAAAAAAAATTACATTTAAACCGCGAAGGTGGACATTCTCACCGACGAATTGTCCATGCGACTGATGCAACCGGCAAAGCTTTATCGCAATCTTTGATCGAACGTGCCACTGAACATCGAAATATCACTTTATTAAATCATCATCATGTTATTGATTTAATCACCACGACTAAATTAGGCTTGGCTGGACAAGGGGTAGTCGGTGCCTACGTCTTAGATATTCAACAACAACGAGTCAAAGTATTTGCTTCGCGCATTATTGCATTAGCAACCGGTGGCGCGAGTAAAGTTTATCTGTATTCTACTAATCCTCATATTTCTACCGGTGATGGAATTGCCATTGCTTGGCGAGCTGGTTGTCGAATTAGCAATATGGAATTTATGCAATTTCACCCAACTTGTTTATATCATCCGAATTCACGCTCATTCTTAATTAGTGAAGCCGTTAGAGGAGAAGGCGGCAAATTACGTTTACCTGATGGCTCGGCATTTATGCACCGTTATGATGAACGAGAAGAATTAGCACCGCGCGATATTGTTGCTCGTGCGATTGATCATGAAATGAAAACTCATGGCATTGATTGCGTTTATTTGGACATCAGTCATAAACCCGCAAGTTTTATTCAACAACATTTCCCAACGATTTATCAGCAGTGTTTGAATTTAGAAATCGATATAACTCGCCAGCCTATTCCGGTAGTTCCGGCGGCTCATTACACCTGTGGCGGAATCTTAACCGACAGTTACGCGCGTACTGATATTTCGGGTTTATACGCGATCGGAGAAGTTGCCTGCACTGGTTTACATGGTGCAAATCGCATGGCAAGCAATTCTTTATTGGAATGTTTAGTTTTTGCTGAACGGGCAAGTCAAGATATTTTAACTCGGTTAGCTTTTGTCTCACCGCCGGAGATCACAATTCCCGCATGGGATGAATCTCAAGTAATTGATTCTGATGAAGAAGTCGTTGTTTCTCACAACTGGGAAGAACTACGTCGTTTTATGTGGGATTATGTGGGAATTGTTCGTACTGATAAACGTCTAAGTCGAGCAATGCGTCGTTTAGAATTATTAAAAGAAGAAATCAGCGAATACTACAGTCATTTTCGCGTCAGCAGTGATTTATTAGAATTACGCAACCTAGTCATTGTTGCAGAACTTATTGTACGTTGTGCGCAACAACGTAAAGAAAGTCGCGGTTTGCATTACACACAAGATTATCCTGAATTAAATCAAAATCGCCCACCGCATAACACGATTTTAATTCCAACAAAACGCTATTGAATAGACAAATGCAATTGTTGAAATAAAGACTCTAATTGCTGAATTTTTTGTTGACAAATCGGCAAACTGTTAATTACTTATGCTTTTTTGCTAAAAAAAATAAACCAATACTCATAAAAATGCTGAGTGGAAAAATAACATAGCATAAATAATCTAAAAAATATTCAGTTTTTGTTTCGCCTTGATAAAGAACGCCGTTTTGAAAAAAATCAGCATAAACAATATAACCAGGTTTCGCAATCGAAATAAGTAATAAAAAAAATATAATTATTATCATTAATGAAAGTAAAATAGCATTCTTTAAAATATTCATGCTACTCTATTTCCCAAAATAATATAACTTTTGATTTTTTTAAATCCGACATTCCTAAAAACTCTGAGATAGAAGGAAATATTGTTCTAGCCCATGTTGCTAAAAAACCGATACTCGCAAGTTCATTTTTATTCCACAGATCAATATGATCTCCAGCCCGTAGCCCGTAGGTTGGAGTGAGGAACGAACTCCAACAATATTTCAACCCATATATAAAAAATAAATGCGTTATCGCCGAATTAAAACCAGCGGAGGAACTTATTTTTTTACGCTTAACTTAGCAGAACGAAATAAAACATTATTAATTGATTACATTGATATATTGCGAAATACTTTAAATACGATCAAAAAATGACATCCTTTTAAACTTGATGCAATGGTTATTTTACCCGACCATTTACATGCCATGATAACGTTACCCGATGGCGATAACGATTATTCAACACGATGGATGCTCATTAAGCAAAGCTTTTCAAGGCAAATTCCAAAAACGGAAAGAATCAATAAAAGTAGGAAAACAAGGTCTGAACGTGGTATTTGGCAAAGGCGATATTGGGAACATCTTATTCGTGATGACGACGATTACGAAAAACATTTTAATTATATCCATTATAATCCGGTGAAACATGGCTATGTAAAACAAGCTACAGAATGGAAATATTCAACTATTCACCAATATATTAATGCGGGATTATTAAATCAAAATTGGAGTTATATTCCAAATAATACGCAGAAAATAATTTATAGGGAAAATGGCTAAAAATGTTGGAGTTCGTTTCTCACTCCAACCTACGCGCTACCCTGAATTAAATCAAAATTGCCCACCACATAAAACGATTTTAATCCCAACAAAATGCTATTGAATAGACAAATGTAATTGTTGAAATAAAGACTCTAATTGCTGAATTTTTTGTTGACAAATCGGCAAACTGTCTGTTAATTGTTTACGCGACCATAAATTCGTTGTTTGATGATCCATTTCTCGGCTGGCATAATCATTCAGTAATTGACAAGCTTGTCGCATTTGTTGTTCAGCTTGCTGTAATTGTAACCATTCAATATTGGAAATCGATTGTTCTTCTAACAACATAAATTGATTGGTTAATTCATTTTGCCGACGAAATATCTTTTCTCCGTAATCCGTTAATTGTGCAGAATTGTTCCATAATGTCCACCAACTACAACCGTTTAAAGTACCAATCGTTAAACCAAATAAGCTATAAATAATTAACGATTTTAGATTCACTTCAATACCTGTTACATTTAAATTGCTAATTTAAATAATCGATAGAAATTTGCCGTAGATTGGGCTGCGATATTATGAACTGTAGTTTGACGTAATTCTGCTAAATATTCTGCAACATAACGTACATACAAAGGATAATTTGGTTTTCCACGAAAAGGTGCTGGTGCTAAATAAGGCGAATCCGTTTCAATTAAAAAACGGTCACTTGGAATTTGTTTGGCAACTTGTTGAATAGCTTTAGCATTTTTAAAAGTGACAATTCCCGAAAAAGAAATATCAAAATTTAATGCCAATGCACGTTCGGCAAACGCCCAATCTTCAGTAAAACAGTGAATCACACCCCCGACTTGATCCGCACCTTGCTCTGCTAAAATCGTTAATGCGTCTTGATTTGCTTGGCGAGTATGAATAATTAACGGTTTATTCACCGCTTTTGCCGCAGTAATATGTGTAATAAATCGTTGATATTGATAATCAAAATCTTCTTTGCTACGAAAATAATCTAATCCGGTTTCACCAATCGCAACCACTTGTGGATTTTGCGCAAAATCAATAAGTTGTTGCACTGTAGGTTCTAAATTTGCCGGCAAATGCACATTAGGATGAACTCCCACCGATAACGAAATCATTGAATAAGATTTTACCAATTCCGCCATCGCAGGATACGCGGTTAAATCAATTGCAATACATAATAAATGTTGCAATTGTTGCTGTTGAGCAGCCTCTATAAAAACACTAAAACTATTTTGATAAGGCGTTAAATCTATTTTATCTAAATGACAATGTGAATCTACAAACATATTTTTTTATTATTTTTTAC
>JBEEJU010000170.1:0-4542 GCA_041169045.1 Pseudomonadota bacterium | reverse complement strand
GAAATAGCCTTCACCCCAATACTGAATACCATAAACCTGTTGATTATTCATTTCCATTTTTAATTTTATTAAGCTGCAACTT
This sequence comes from Pseudomonadota bacterium, assembly GCA_041169045.1. Classification (GTDB taxonomy): domain Bacteria; phylum Pseudomonadota; class Gammaproteobacteria; order Methylococcales; family Methylomonadaceae; genus CAIQWF01. Next base: position 4,460 of record JBEEJU010000170.1, on the reverse strand, counting down.
TTTCTTTTTCAGATTGATGTTTTAATAATGGCAACATTGCATTACTTACTCCGGCAAATAATCCACCGTTATTTAAAATAATCGCTGACATGACTCCAGTATGTAATAAAAATACGCCGCCGATAATAATCACGCCCGGAACGACAGTCGCCATTAAACTGGTATTTAAACTCGATTCTAATTCATTACCTAAATTAAATAATTGTTCTAAATTATTTAAATTACCACTCATCAATAAAATTTGAGCAGTATCTTTAGCAATTGCTGATGCACCATTTAATGAAATAGATACATCTGCTTTTTTTAATGCAATTGAATCATTAATGCCATCACCAATAAAACAAACTGTTTTTCCTTCTGCTTGCAATTTTTCAATTAAATTCGCTTTATCTTCAGGCAAAACTTCTGCAAAATAATGATCAATTCCAATTTCTTGTGCTAATTGTTGCGTAGGTTTTTCATTATCGCCTGAAATAATATATAAGGTTAATTGCCGCTCGCGTAAATGTGCAGTTAATGTTTTCACTTCGGGACGTAAAGTCGCTTGTAATTCAATAGCCCCAATTAATTGTCCATCTTTTGCAATCATTACCAATGAATGTCCTTGTTGTCTGGTATTTTCAACAATTACCTCAACCGATTCAGAAATATTAATATTTTCTAAATCCATATAACGCACACTACCTACACAAATAATTGTTGTTCCAATATGAACTTTAATTCCATAACCCATTTCATAACTAGCGTTATCTATTTGATGTAAATTTAAACCACGTTGATAGGCTTCTTGTAAAATAGCTTTGGCAATTGGATGAGTTTGTTTATATTCCGCAGTAGCCGCGTAATGTAAAATTTGTTCTTCAGTATAATCGGCAAACAGATAAATTTGCCCAATATGAGGTTGTTCTTGCGTAAGGGTACCGGTTTTATCAAATACCACCGTATCAATTTGACTTAATTTTTCTAAAGCTCGTCCATCTTTAATCAATACCCCTTTTTGCGAAGCAATTTTTAAATAATTCAAGGTGCAAATGGGGGCAAAAATCCGAATATCTGCGCCAATAAAACTGCCAAGAATGGCTAAAGAACCACTCACACCAACTAAAGGCACAGCCAATAAACTTAATCCCAAAGTAGGTAATGCCGCCATATCCGCCATTCGTTCGCCACGAGTTTGCAAACCGGTTTTACGTTCAGCGGTATTGTTTAACAATTCACTAATTTGCGCCGCCACCGTTGCTTGTCCTGATAACTCGACTTGGATGTGAATTTTTCCTGACAACACAACCGTCGAAGCTAACACCTGATCACCCACTGTTTTTTCGGCTGGCTGAGATTCACCAGTTAATGCGTGTTGATCAACAGAAGCAATACCTTTAATAATATGCCCGTCAACCGCAATTGTTTCACCGGCATTAACCACAACAATATCGCCAGACACTAAACTGTCAATAGATTGTTCTATTTCAATCTCGTCTTTCAATACCCAAACGGAATTGGGTAAATCCGAAAATACACTAATTAATTGTTTTTTTGAATGATCTTTGGTATTAAAAACCAATCGTTGTCCGACACAATATGCCCAACAACTTAATGCACTGGCAAAATAATATCCCGATAAAAACATCGCTGGAATCGCAATTGAATCGACAACATAGACATCAATTTTCTTTTGTTTAATCGATTCATATGCGCGTTTGTAATAAGGAATTGAAATATAGGCAATTCCTAATCCAGAAAAAATGCTAATCGGTGGATAAACTAAAGCTCCAAAAGCCGTTAATCCTAAAGTTCCGCTAGCAATTTTTAAATCTCTAGCTAAAGCCGCTTTTTCCACTTCTGGATTAATCACCTCCTCTTCGGAAGGCAGTTGTGAATCAGATTGTTCCGCCGTTGTGGTAGCAGTTTCAACTGGTTTTTTTAATGAACGATATAATCTAAAACTGGTCGAAGCAATTAAACCACCAGCAAGAATGACAAGAGGAGCCATATCAATTCACTCAATCAAGTTTTAAATAAATCATAGCACTAAAACTATAAAACAGATTTTTTAAAAATTAAAAAATTATACAACATCATTATCTCGCTAATTTTATTGAGTCGGTAATCCATATCTTAATGAATTTTCAATCGAACGTTTAGCTATATCAATATGTTGATTAAATTCATTTTCAATCCAAGGAGCAATATAATGTCTTTCATTAGGAATGACAAAATAAATCACTGAAAAACGCTTTTCAATTTCTGGATGATTTCGCACTCGATGATACAAAGGTTTTATTTTATTTGCCGTTAATAAAGTTAAAACTTCTGAAGGCATAATCAATAATTTATTTAAATCGCCACTTATACTACCGCTACGATTATCATCGGTTCTAAACTCCAAACCTTTTTCAGTTGCAGTTACCAAAGTCAATAGCGTACCATCTTCATGTTCATCCATTAAAAAAGTTCTGGTTTGCGTACTTGGTTGATAATAATTAATTTGTAACCAGCCATAATTATCTGTTGACAAAACATTTTGTTGATTCAAATGCTTTGCAATATCATCCAATACCGATTGCGCTATTTCATCCAATAAACCTTGAACCACTGCTAATTGATCAGTAAATGCTTGCAATTGCGGATAAATTTTTAATCGTTCCTGATCTATTTTTCTAAACGCAAATGATTCATTTAAATCTGGATTATCGCTATTTTGTGCATATTCAATTCCGATATTTCGATAACCCGTAGGAATATTTCCAAAATTAAATTGATCTTTTACACTTTGTTCTTGATCAAAAAAAGCCTGTGCTAAAACCAATAATTGTCTAATATTGGAACTTAATAGTTCTTCAGAATCAATATATAAATAATTGTCAGCTTCAAGCGTTTGATAAATATTTTTCATTGTGATTAAAAGTTAAAAATGTCCTAAAATTGTTACAAAATATTAATAATAATTAATTATTTTAATCACTCTGAAAAAATCTATTAAATGATAATAAACGTTTAATATTTTGCCAACAATAACTTAAGAGTATAAATTTTTATTTTTCATACTCTATAAATCCAAAAAAATCAAAAATAAGATTGTAAAGTTCCTCGACGACGCACATCTAAAGTTGCACAATGAAACGCCCCTAAAAAGGGAAAATAAAAATCGAAATTACAGAGAATAGGTTTAAAGCCCCAATTTTTTAATGCTTTAATTAAAGGTTCTTGATTTTTTTCGACAATAATACGTTCTTCATCCAACATTAGAAAATTAATGCTAATCCATTGACTAACAACTTTTAATGGGTCTTTATTGGGTAAAGGTTGTGGCGCAATTAAAATATCCCAACTTTTTAAAATTGGCGGTAATTTTTTAATATCAATATAATCTGGACTAACTAATATTTTACCCGGTCCCAAAGGCATAAAAGACGTATCTATATGGATCGCTTCTGGAGATAAATTTTCGATTTCATGCACTCGATATGCATCACCCAAATGGCGACGCAACCATTCGATACCCGCTCGATTAGTAACATTACTTTGCTGCATAAATAAATCGCGTCCACAACGCACACAATCCGCCGCATCAAAAACCGGTTCAAATTCTGTAACCATATAACGCATTTTTTCATCTTTTGTAGGAACGGTATAATTAGCATCATACAATTCATCTAACAATTGTGGTTTAGGTGCCGCTGTCCATTTAGCTCCGGCATGAAAATACTCTTTAAACAAAGGACGATAAGACCAGGCTTCAAAATAACGACTACGATCCGCCATTGGTGTTTCGATAATTTCATTGCCAACAATCATAAAAGGATCACGCGGATTAGCAGCGCAAAATCCTGAAGAGACTTGCCAATCGGGGGTGGAAAACGGCGATGAAAAACCTCGTCCTCGCACTTGGCGAACAATCACCCCTTCGGCTTCTAAAATGTGAATAAATTCAGCACGATTTTTTTGTGCATCCGCCACCATCGCTTCGGGATAAGGAATCCCTACACCGCCCACCCGCTGTTCAATTTCAGTCCATTCTCCCGGCGGTACAGTCACTTCATTAATTTTTGTCCATTCCGGAAACATGGCATTTTCCAAACTCCCAACAATCACTTCTTCCAACGGATCCCATTCGTTATGAGAGTTTACTGGACAGGTTAAGGTATTTTCTTCAGACATTTTTTGAAAATTGATAAAAATCGAAAATAATTCACACACTAAACAGGTGAGCAAAAATACTCACCTGTATACTAGAAATGGTTTAAGAAGCCGAAGCTACGGTTAAAGTAATCGGTTTAGCACTATTAACCACTGCGCCATTTTTCAATTGATAGCCGATCCAGAAATAATAAACTCCGGGTTTAAAATTAGGTTGTCCACCTTTGCCAGCAGCTAATTTACCTTCGTAAATGGGCAATTCTACTCGATTAGACAAACTTTTAATTGGTGCTACAAATGCTGGAATCGCACTAAAATTAGGT
>JBEEJU010000169.1:0-2639 GCA_041169045.1 Pseudomonadota bacterium | reverse complement strand
CATTATATAAAGTTGGGGCATTACGACGTACTGTACGTCCTTCAATTCCAACGGATGTTGCCATTTCACGATGAGTAAATCCTTGTTCGGGAATATGACACATTGCACAAGAAACGGTATTATTAAAAGATAAACGTCGATCATAAAATAATTTACGTCCTAAAGCGATTTTTATAGGTGTAATTGGATTATTTTCTGGAATTGGAACAGGCGGTAAACCAATAGCCGGTTTTTCAATTGTTTTTAATAAATCCGATTCGGTTCCTAAACGTTGGGTTAAAGCCATAGATTGAGTTTGATAATTAAACGTTTCATAGTTAGTTTTATCATCACCCGATTGATACAATAAATAATTTTTATTATGTAAGGAATTTAAATTCGTTAGCGAATTGATGGTTGAATTGGAAGAAGTAAATACTGTTTTTATATCGTTGATTAATAAATCAGGATGTAATAAATCTAAACTGTAAATATTGCGAAACTGTTTGTTTTTATCAATTAAATACACGCGCAAATTATGCGAAAAGGTACCGGTAAATTTACCGTTTTTATCAAATTCTTTTTGTACATTTTGTTGATATTGTTGCAAAATGGGTTGCAATTCTGATTCCGAACGAGTGGTTAAAAATTGCCATTCTAATTCCGGCGATTGCAAACCTTGTCCATAATGCGCCATTTGTGCTGGCGTATCTGCAATTGGATTAAAACTTAAAGTGATTAAGCGCAGATTTTTGGCGAATTCCGGTTCTTTGAGTAATCGATTTTTAAGTTTATAAAACACCGAAGTCACCAAAGGACAGCCATTAACCTCACCACAAGTAGCATAAATAAAACTCAATAACACCACTTTATCGCCGAAAAAATCCGACAGTTTGTGCAATTGATTGTGAGTATCAACAACCGTCCCATCTCTGGCGGTGCCTAAAGTGGGCAATTGATAACTGCCAACCGCCGGAGCAATATAGGGTAACGCGCCATAACCGATAGCTAAAGGTTTAGCATCATTAGCATTCAGCGAATTGGAAAAACCTAATCCGCTTAAAATACCCATCGATAAGTAAAAGGGAAATTTTTTCATTGTAATCAATGAGATAAAACGCTTCCTAGCCGTTTTAAAAACTGAGAATTGATCGCTAACTGTCCCCGTGACTACACACGGGAACAAATCCGTGCGCTGAGGTTATATTGGTTTTTTACCGTATAACGAATAAGCACCAAATCGCATTTGATGCGCTCGACCTAATTTTTCTTTCGTAAAATCAATACTAAAGGCAGAGATTAGTTTTTTACCATCCCAATGATAAGCTTTGAAAAATTGCTCATTATCTTCGCCTTTTTTATCCCAATTCGCTAACAATGAGGAAGTGTAATAGAGCCGTTGACCATCCCAACTGGAGGAAACCATATTGACTTGCGCACCGATTTTTTGCTCAAAGGTTTGTTTAGGATGGAAAGGATCGCTAATATCAAAAGCGCGAGTTTTACCATCCATGAAAGTGTTGACCCATAACAAATGGTCATCGCTGGAAATCGAAATATCCACTGGCAAGGGAACTTTGCTCGGATCGCCAATATCAGCCACCGCCTTGGTCTGCCAAGCTCCTTGATTATCTTCATAAATTAGCCAAATTTTTGAAGTCAATGCCGTAGAGGTAAAACAATAATTATGTTCTGCTTTTAAAGCGCAGCGAATTTCCAACGGTGCGCCCGGGACATCAAACACTTTTTTCGGTTGTTTGGTATGTAAATCCCATTGCACCATCGTGTTACCAAAATGTTTCATTGCCTCAGCATCAGTAAGCATTTTGCCAAAATCCATCATGTAATTTGACCAACCGGTAAAAGAGGTTGTCAACATCAGGTTTTTACGCGGCAGCACTCGCACATCATAACCATAACCGTCGGCATATTTACCGGTTTTGATCGCACCTTCTAAATTGCTATCAGTAGGCAGCCAATAAGTCGCAACATAATCACCAGCATTGGTATATTCGACCAACGCAGTTCGTCCGCCGTGATCTTTATTATTGGATAAACCGGTAATAATCATGCGTCCGGCTAAAGCATATGTGCTATGAGGGCCTACTACGCCACCACTTTTGGCGACAAAATCGGTAATGGTTTTTTTCAAGATCGGTTTTGCGGGATCGCTATGAATATCAAAAATAAAAATTTTATTGGTGTCTAATCCACCTGCCCATAAATATTCTCGATCGTCAGTAAAATCTGCATGATGCGCTTCGTTACGTCCACCTACAGATAAAGTATTGATAACTTTACCATAATGGCTTGATTTCGGATTAACATCGACGGTGACTAATTTGTCTTGAGCATCGCCTATTCCTTCTACACCTAATGTCCAGATATAAACAAAATCTTCTTGACCGGTAATTTTTGGCGAATAAGGTGAAGAACAAGTTTCATCCGCAAACGCGGTTGAACTGATGAATAGAGCCGAAAGCCCTAGTAAAGTTTGGATTGCTGTTAAGAGTTTCATCGCTTCCTCGTGATGTAGTTATTTTTATATTATGAAATGATAATATACCATTTCATTTTATCAATGGGAAACGCTATTCTTTCGCAAGATAACTGATTGATTAAGTCACAATTTATCAGTGAATATAAGGTTTAATACGTTT
>JBEEJU010000168.1:0-2711 GCA_041169045.1 Pseudomonadota bacterium | reverse complement strand
ACAGATGTTTCATTAAATGATGCCGTACAAAAAGAAATGACGATTTTGTTTTCAGATATTCGTGGATTTACCACTTTATCTGAACAAATGACCGCCACTCAAACTTTTGAATTTATCAATTCCTATCTTAAACATATGGAGCCAATTATTTCTAAATATAATGGGTTTATTGATAAATATATTGGTGATGCGATTATGGCACTTTTTAGTGGTGATGTGGATGATGCTATTCGATCTGCAATCGCAATGTTGGCTGAATTGGAAATTTATAATAAAAAACGAATTCAATCTTCTTATAAACCGATTAAAATTGGTATTGGAATTAATACCGGTAATTTAATTTTAGGCACAGTTGGCGGCGAAAAACGTATGGATGGTACCGTCATTGGCGATGCAGTTAATTTATCTGCGCGTATGGAAGTGATTACCAAAAATTATGAGGTATCTATTTTAATTACTCAGCATACTTTTAACAAATTGAAAACGCCACAAAATTATTTAATTCGTAAAATTGATGTAGTCAAAGTTAAAGGTAAAATCGAAGAAATTGTGATTTATGAAATATTCGATGCTGATGTCATTGAAATTAAAAAAGCTAAACAACAACATTTAGCTTTATTTAATCAGGCATTTACTGCATATCATAAAAATCAATTTCAACAATCTTTGAATTTATTTCAAAAATATTTGCAATTAAATGCACAGGATTCAGTGGCAAAAATCTATGTAGAACGATGCCAATCGCAATTAGAACATGCTTAAGTAATGATTGATGAAGCGTTAATTTTATCAGAAGGACATACGGCTAGTACGGATTATTTTTTATTACCTTATTTAAATGCTTTAGGGTATTCAATTAATTTAATAGATACTCGTTATTTACCAAATCATTTTGGCTTTAAGGATAATCTTAAGCTAATTGTGATTTCAAGATATATTAGTCAAGCTTGGTTAAATAGATTAAAAAATCGTAGTCAAGATTGCAAGCTGGTTTATTTTATTGATGATGATTTATGGGATTTAACCGCTCTCAATCATTTACCTTGGCTTTATCGCTGGAAAATTTATTCTAAAGCTTTTAGGTATCGAACTCAATTACAAAATAGTGGTGCAGAATTATGGGTATCAACCGCTTATTTAGCCAATAAATACCAACAGTTTAAACCAAAATTAATTACACCTAATTATTCAGCGTATTCCATTCAACAAACTCCAGTTCATATTTGTTATCATGGTACGGGTTCTCATCAAAGAGAAATACAATGGCTATTTGCAATTATTACAGAAATTCAATCTCAACTCCCTTATACTTATTTTGAATTATTTGGTCATCGATATTTGCATTCTCAATGGTCAGCATTACCTAGAGTTTCCATTTTATATCCCATGAATTGGACGAATTATTTAGCTTTTACTGCAACTCAACAAAGACAAATAGCTTTAGCACCTTTATTGCCAAGTCCATTTAATGCGGCTAGAGGAATTACTAAGTTTTATGATTATGCGCGTATGCAGGCAGTGGGGATATATTCTAATGTTGAACCTTATCGCAGTTTTATTCGACATAATATTGATGGCTTTTTAATAGATAATCAAATACAAGATTGGATTGAATCTATATTGTTATTAGCAACCAATTCTCTAAAAAGGCAACAAATGTTAGCAGCTATTTTGCAAAGAATTCATAATTAATTTATCAATGATAGGCAGTTGTTTTAGTCAAATTATTAATGCAGAATATCGTGATCTATTTCTAGCGCAGCCGATTGTGCCTTTTTATCGGCATTTATCCGCATTAACCGCGCTATGTGGATGGGGTAGAAAACCTAGCGGTCAATGTGCGGTAGCGTTGGCTTATTGTTTAAAAATGCCGTATTTTTTGTTAGAAGATGGATTTTTACGTTCGACTGGATTAGGCGTAAACGGTTCAACTTTATTGTCAATTGTAGTTGATGATTTAGGCATTTATTATGATGCGCGTTATCCTTCTCGTTTAGAAAAATTAATTCAACAAATAAATTATTCAGCAATTGCCATTGAAGCCGAACGAGCTTTAAATTTAATTCGTCAATTTCGTTTATCTAAATATAATCACGCGGCAGAATGGCAATTACCTCATTCTACTCTTCAAAAAAAATTACAGGTTTTAGTTATTGATCAAACTCGATACGATTTATCGGTTAAATTTGGTGGCGGTAATGCGCAAATTTTTAATCAAATGTTAACGGCTGCAATTCATGAAAATCCTGATGCGGAGATTTGGTTAAAAACCCATCCTGATGTTTTAAATGGCAAAAAACAAGGCTATTTAACCGCGATTAATCATCCGAATGTATTATTAATTAATCGTGATATTTCGCCTTTATGTTTATTAGAACAAATCGATAAAGTTTATGTCGTGAGTTCACAAATGGGATTTGAAGCATTAATGTTATCGAAGCCAGTCATTTGTTTTGGATTACCTTGGTATGCGGCTTGGGGATTAACTGATGACCGTCATCCTAATAATGAATCATTACGCATTCGTCGCGGAGAATCTCGGCATTTAGAAGCTTTATTTGCCGCTGCGTATTTATTATATCCCCGTTATGTGAATCCTAAAACGGGTAAAATTGGCACTATTTTTGATGTGATTGAATGGTTAATTGCTTTCAAAAAAGGGCAAACTCATGATGTTAAATAGACGATTTTTATTTTTACAAGGAGTAGCT
>JBEEJU010000167.1:0-4704 GCA_041169045.1 Pseudomonadota bacterium | reverse complement strand
AGATCAATATAAAGAAAAAACACCTAAAGATAAAACCATTGCCGAACAATTTAATAGTTATCGTTTTGCTGATTATAAAGAATTTGTCATTGATTTATTAATGCGAGTAACTACGGTATCGGTAGAAACGGTGAAAATTACAAATATTTTGGCAAACTTAGAATAAATTAATTTACCAATCAAACGAAAAAAACTGCACAAAATGACATCATCAACTGATATACTAAATGGTTTGTATCAAATTCTTCCAAATTGAGTTTAAGATGATGATTATCAATGGTGTTGTTATTGATCAAACTTTTGCCGAAGCTTTTCCAATGAAGGCAACGCGGGTTATTATTACTGCACAAACTGAAAAATGGGCAATGATTAGTGCGCAAGCCATGAGCGGATTCGCAACCTCGGTGATCGCTTGTGGCTGCGAAGCCGGAATCGAACGGGTATTATCCCCCGAAGAAACGCCAGACGGTCGCCCGGGAGTGTCGGTGATGATTTTTGCGATGGGCGGTAAAGGATTAGCCAAACAATTGGAAACTCGCGCCGGTCAATGTGTGCTGACCTCGCCGACTTCCGCCTTATTTGCCGGTATTCACAGCGATAAACCTTTGCCGTTGGGGAAAAATTTACGCTATTTTGGGGATGGATTTCAAATTGCGAAACTGATTCAAGGCAGAAGATATTGGCGAATTCCGGTGATGGACGGTGAATTTTTAACCGAAGCGACTACCGGTCAAGTCGACGCAATTGGCGGAGGGAATTTTTTAGTATTAGCCGAATCTCAACCTCAAGCTTTAGCCGCTTGTGAAGCCGCGATTGCCGCGATGCAACAAATCCCTAATGTGATTATGCCTTTTCCGGGCGGAGTCGTGCGTTCCGGTTCAAAAGTCGGTTCTAAATATAAAACTTTAAATGCGTCAACCAATGATGCTTTTTGCCCCACTTTAAAAGGCATTACCCGAACTGAATTATCCAATGAAATTGAATCTGTAATGGAAATTGTCATTGATGGTTTAACAAAATCGGATATTAATCAAGCCATGCGAGTCGGTATTCAAGCAGTTTGTGAATTAGGGGCTGATCAAGGAATTAAACGCATTAGCGCAGGCAATTATGGCGGTAAATTAGGTCCATTTCATTTTCATTTACACGAGATATTGGCATGAATCCCTTAACTTTTACTTCAAAATATATTCCACAACAACGTGTCGATTTATCTCCGTTAGTTTATCAACAATTAAAAAATTTAACTTTAGCCGACATTGCCGAAATTAAATTACAAAATGGTAAAGCGTTAATTCCGGTATCAGAATTATTTGAATTATCAGGTGAAGATGCTCAACATATTGTGATTCATTCCAGTCATGATAAATTAGATTTTATTGGTAAAAATTTAATTGGCGGTAAAATGACTATCAATGGAGATGCTGGAGCTTATTGTGGTTTAGGCATGAAATCCGGTGAAATAATTGTTAATGGAAATGTAGGTATTTTCGCCGCTGCCGAAATGAAACAAGGCTTATTAATTGTAAATGGTAATGCTGGAGATTTTGTCGGTGCTGCTTTAATTGGCAATGTTATTGGCATGAAAGGTGGAATGGTATTAATTCGAGGAAATGCCGGCGAAAGAATCGGCGATCATTTACGTCGGGGAATGATTTTAATTGAGGGAAATGTGGGCGATTATTGCGGATCGAGAATGACCGCTGGAACGATTGCCGTAATGGGAAAAACTGGTCGCTATTTAGGCTATGGGATGCGACGTGGAACTTTATTATTATGGCAAAAACCGCTAACCATTCCAGCAACTTTTAATGATTGTGGCAGTCATAGTTTAGCCTTTTTACCGTTATTATTTAAATCCTTTCAATCGTTAAATAGTTTATTCGCAGATTCTAATTATCAATTTAATCGCGTGCAAAGATATGTCGGGGATTTAGCCGAAAATATTGGTCGTGGCGAATTATTAATTAAATTGTAATTTGCTTAAAAATTTCTTCTTGATAATTTAATCATTTAAAATTCTGAAAATTGTCCATGTTGACGTAATTGTTGTAAAGTTTGATTAAAATGCTGCATTAATTCTCGTGAATGTGGATAAGTTTTAGAAATCATTAAATATAATTTTTGCTCTCCCAATAATTTAGGCATAACCGCAAATTGTTGACGTTGATTTGGATAAAGTTTATCAATTAAATGCCACCCTACTGAAATATCGGTAATAATTAAATCTACACGTTTACCATATAATTTAATTATCCCTTGTTCATCAGTAGCTACATACTCAATGTTTAATCGATTTTGCATAAATAAATTTTCATACCAATATCCAATCACTCCTCCAATGCGATACTTTTTTAAATCGTTTAATTGTTGGTAATTAATGCCTCGCGGATAATGCGATTTAAGATAAAAAAATCCATATTGTGAATTCATTAGCGGTAATGAATAATCAAAATATTGATGTCTTTCTGGCGTATATGAATAAGGAATTCCAGCAAAAACATCGCCATTTTTGAGTAAAGTTTCAATCCGTTTCCAAGGCGCATTCACATATTCAACTTGCATATTCATTTGTTTAAAAACGCTATCTACAATCTGACCAAAATGACCATGATTTGGATTTTTCATTGTAATATAAGGTTGCCATTCAGCAGTGGCAATTTTGACAATCTGATTTTGATTAGCGACCGCATTATGCAGTGAAAAAACGCTAATACAACTGAATATGAAAATTAAAAATATTCGCATTTTTTTAAGTATTTTTATGAAAAAAATAAGAAGGTTATCTACGCTCAAAACCTCGTTATCTTTACGTTTGCTTAAAGTGGTATTTTCTATTTATTTAGTAATTACGATTATTATTACTTTAATTCAAATGTTTAATGAATACATGATTGAAGAACATTTTATTAAAAATAATTTGGTGGTTAGTCAACATATTTCACAACAAAATTTAGCTACGGCAATTTGGAATTATGATCAACCTCAATTAATTGCTAGTGTGGAAGGTATTTTAAAACAACCGGCGATTGTTGGGATTCAAATTTATGATGAACATCAACATATTATAATTGAAAGAGGGCAAATTCTCAATCGTAATAATCAAGCGGTATTAATTAATAATAATCACTATCAAAGCTTAAATTATACGATATTATTTTTACATCAATTCGATTTAAATTATCAACAGAAAAAAATTGCTACTGTAAAATTATTTTCAAGTAATCGAATTGTACTTGAGAAAGTTAAATATAATTTTGCGGTAATTATTATCAATGCCGTAATAAAAACAATTATCTTATGGGTTTTATTTATTTGGGCATTTAATAAATTTCTCACTCGACAATTGGATAGATTCTGTGCCGCCATGGAAGCGATTAATGTTGATCAACATCAAACACCATTATTGCAATTAGAAACTTTTAATACCTACGAATTATCTCGCATTGAATATTTTTTTAATAATTTAATGTTTAGAATTATTGACAGTCGAGAAAAACTTAATGAATTAAATAAAACCTTAGAACAAAAAGTGATTGATCGCACTCAGCAATTACAACAAGCTCAAGCTCAATTAATTGAAACTGAAAAAATCGCCGCTTTAGGTCAATTAATTGCCGGTATTTCACATGAAATTAACACGCCAATTGGCGCGATTTATTCTTCTACGCATCAATTGCAAAAAAATATTCAACAATTTTTAACCGATTTAATCACGGTTGAATTACATAATTCCACCGAAACTACTAAACCTTTATTACAATTAATACCTTTATTATTACAAACGAATTTATCGGTATTATCGGCAAAAGAAAAACGTCAAAAACGCCGTTGGTTAATTGAAAAACTACAATTACATCTTGAAGAACCTTATTTAATTGCTGAATGGTTAATTGATATTGAATATGATACTCTATTATTAATGATGATTATTGAAATGGCTAAATCCTCAAATGCTCATTTATTTATTCCGATTTTAGCCGAGAGTATTCAATTACGAAAAAATTTACAAACCATTTTATTGGCTTGTGAACGCAGTCATAAAATGGTATTTGCTTTAAAATCGTATCAGCAACACAATTATAATACACAACCAACGATTATTAATATTGTAGAAACGATTGAATCAGTATTAGCCATTTATGCTCATCAAATGCAAAATAAAATTGAATTAATTAAACAATATGCCAAACATTTACCCTTAATTTCTGCCTGTTCTGAAGAGCTTATTCAAATTTGGACTCATTTGATTCACAATGCGTTACAAGCTATGAATTATCAAGGAATATTAATCATTAAAGTCGAAACGATCGATCATTATATTCGAATCATGATTGAAGATAATGGACGTGGCATTGCTAAAGAGAATCAATCTAAAATTTTTGAGGCTTTTTTCACCACTCAACCTTTAGGCGAAGGGAGCGGTTTAGGGTTATATATTGTTAAAAAAATTGTTGATAAACATCAAGGAAAAATTAAATTTAATAGCCAACCCAATCGAACTCAATTTCAGATATTATTGCCTTTAATGACTAAATCTTATTCTGAATAATTTATATTTTTTAAAATAACAAGTATCTTTTTCCGCATTTTTAATAGGCTAAAACAATATTATAATTATTTTAGCTATTTTTTGAATTTAAACTGTTATGAATAGGCAATAATACGTTAAATAAAGTACAGCCGGGTTCGCTTTCAACTTCA
>JBEEJU010000166.1:0-4511 GCA_041169045.1 Pseudomonadota bacterium | reverse complement strand
ATAACCAATATTAATCACTTGTTGCGGCTGTTTCATCCATTGTAACCAAGTTTGTTGCCGCGCTAAAGCTTGAGTATGAGGATTAAATTGAAAAGCGGTTGATAATGACCATTCCGAATTCAATTGTGAACTTAATTCAGTGACAAAATTAGATAAACGTGCAGTTTCTGAAAATTGTTCGGCTAAAGTTACTCTGCGATCTTGGAAATAAATCAGTTGTCCAATATCTAATTTTAAGCGTTGCAATCCTTTATCATCAATGAATCGGCTGGTTATTGCTAAAGATAATTGATTAGCATCTTGAATTCGATCACTGCCGCTAAACCGATTTTCACGAAACAGGCTATTAAAATTGAAATCATATAATGCTGAATCAAAAATCGGCATGTTTTGCTGATTGCTATACGGAATATATAAATAAAATAATCTTGGCTCTATAGTATGTGTCCATTGTTGTTTGCCAAAATGTAAATCCGTTTCTAAAATTAAACCGCTATCAATCGAAGTAATTGGTAAAAATCGTTGATAAGTTTTCGATAATTCATTCGGTTGATTATCCAAAATATATTGCGTATATTGTAAAGATAATTTCGGTTTAATATAAGCACTGCCATAATACCAAGGCAAACTGATTGACGGTTGGGTATTTAAACGTTGACCACTGACTCGTCCGGTACGATAAAAATACACAAATTCATTATTCAAATTCAAATCAATCGGTAATTGTTGAAAAGAATAATTCATGTCCAAATTGATTTGCGGAATTTTTTGATAAGGACGTAAATCATTGGGTAAGGTATCATCTAAAGTTTGATACCGTTCAAAAAAAGCTTTAAAGTCAATATTATCGATTGCATAATTAATTCCCGCGCGGCTTTTTAAATAACGTCTATCGGCAAAACTTAGCGCATTACCGAGTTCATATAAATAATCGCGATCAGAAACATAATTTAAATCAATATCACTGGTTAAATTAGGAAATAAATTTGCTGTATTTTTAAAACTGCCGGAAAAACGTCCGCGATTGCGTAAATCATCATTGGGCATATATTCTAAACCAATCGTTCCTTGAGTCATTGGAAATAAATAACGGAAATCCATTCCTAATAATAAACCACGTTTTGCTAAATAACGCGGACGAATAATCGCATCATAATTCGGCGCAATATTCCAATAAAATGGTGTGGATAATTGAAAACCGCTGCGGGCAGTACTGCTCCAAGAAGGCGGTAATAAACCGCTGGTGCGACGATTATCTAAAGGGAAATTAATATAGGGAGTATATAAAATAGGCAAGCCTTTGAATTCCAACCAAGCATCCGTTGCTGAAGCCAATCCACTGGCTTTATTCATTTTAAAACGATCCGCATGAATCACCCAATCTTGATTACCTGGCGGACAATGGGTATAAGCGGCGTTGGTATAATGTGAAACCTCAGCATTATCTTGATAAGCGGTTTCAGCGAATCCGCGAAATCCACCACTAAGTGTGGCAAATAAAGCATCGCGTAATACGGCTTGATCTTGATTAAGCTGTAAATTTGCACTGCGACTGAAAATCGCCACGCTATTATCATTATAATAAACATGACCTTGCGTATCGACGCGCTCACTGAGTTTGTCGTAAGTTAATTGTTGTGCCGATAAATGTTGATCCGCTCGTTGCAATTCAACACTGCCAATAAATTGGCTAATTTGTTGATCAAAAACCTCCGCATAATCTGATTCAATACTCAACGGTAACGATTGTCGCAAACTTTTATCGACCAAAGGCAATCGCGGAGAAGTAGGAGCAACATTACATTGTTGCCAAGGATCAATCGGTAATCGATAACGCAATTGTTTAAAATCTTGCTCTTGTTCAGCAGTAAATGCCGGCGATAATCCGCTCCAATGACTGAGATCATTTTCAGTCGTGGTTACCGAATTGGTCGAATTGACCGAAGTTAGCACAGTGCTTGGAGTATGATGACCCAATTGACAATCCCAAGTTTCACTAGCGGTTTGCGCAATACATTGCCAACCTTCAACACCAGTATTTGGCGGCGTTGAACGATTTTCAAGCGGAGTTTCGGCAACCGTTTTTGGTGGTTCAGCAACCGGATTGACTGGCGACATTTCAACTTTTTCCGGAGTAGGTGGTATCACCGCCGGTGCAGGTACAGATTTTTGAACAACGGGAGGTTTTGCCGGTAAAGTTGCTGGAGGTTTTTGGCTGGGCGGCGCAGGAACGGGTTTATGAATCGGCGTTTCAGTTTCACACAACCACTCACCTGTTTGATTTTTCTTGCAATTCCAATCACTGATGTCAGCAACACTCAACGATGCGTAACAAGATAATACAGTCAATAAAAAACGGCGATACATGTTGAGTAGCTTAATGATAGACAAATCGAATAGAATGCAAACAAATTATTTTACCTTAAATTTTCGTTTCTCTTGAGTATAAACCTCGAATTGATGATGACTACAACCGATCCGCGTGTGAAATTACTATTGAATTGGCTGCAACAAGATTTAGCTCTCCCTTTTGTCAGTTGTATTCCGGCTTCTAGTGATGCCAGTTTTAGGCGTTATTTTCGTTTGCAACAACAAGATACGTCGTATATTGTGATGGATGCGCCGCCAAATTTAGAGGATATTCAGCCTTTTATTCAAGTCGCAAAGCTATTAGAACCGGCAAAAGTTAATGTACCACATATTTATCAACAAAATAGTGAATTAGGTTTTTTATTATTAACCGATTTCGGTAGCAATTGTTTATTAGATCAATTAAATTCGCAAACCGTCAATCATTTATATGGTTTAGCTTTTGATCAATTATTTAATTTACAAACCTTAACCGATTCCAATCATAGCGGTTTACCTTTTTATGATCAAGCATTATTAGCGCGTGAATTAGAATTATTTTTTGATTGGTTTTTACAGCGATTATTAGGATTATCCATAAACTCTAAATTACGCGATTTTATTTCACACTATTTAATTACAATGGCATTATCGCAACCCACCGTTTGTGTGCATAGAGATTATCATTCGCGTAATATTATGTTACGCCCAAATGGTGAATTAGGTATTATTGATTTTCAAGATGCAGTTATTGGCCCAATTACATATGATTTAGTGTCTTTATTACGCGATTGTTATATCACTTGGGAAGAAGAACAGATTGACAATTGGTTACGAAATTATTATCAACGATTAATTCAAAATAATTTTATTCCAGTATCGTGGTCAACTTTTAAACAATGGTTTGATTTTATGGGAATACAGCGCCATTTGAAAGCGATTGGGATTTTTTCCCGTTTACATTTACGCGATCAAAAATCCGGTTATTTAGCCGATATTCCACGCACATTAACTTATGTAATTAATGTATGTGAATATTATCCTGAATTAAGTGAATTTAAACACTATTTAATGAAAAATGTTTTACCGTTAAATATCACTCAATTATCTGATTGAGATTGTATATGAAAGCAATGATTTTTGCCGCCGGAAAAGGCGAAAGAATGTTACCATTAACTGCCAATACACCTAAACCTTTATTAAAAATAGACAATAAAGCTTTAATTGAATATACCATTGAACAATTAGTCAGCGCAGGATTTACTGAATTAATTATTAATGTCGCTTATTTAGGACAACAAATTATAAATGCGATGGGTAATGGACAACAATTCGGCGCAAATATTATTTATTCTAATGAAGGAAATGATCCTTTAGAAACCGCAGGTGGAATTATTCAGGCTTTACCTTTATTGGGCAATCAACCTTTTTTAGCCGTAAGTGCTGATATTTTTTGTGAATTTCCTTATCAAAATTTACGCCATTTTTCGCTGCAATCTTTAGCGCATTTAGTTATGGTGAAAAATCCAATTCATCATCCAATGGGCGATTTTCATTTACAACAAAATGGCGAATTAACTTTAGCTTTGCACAATCGTTATACTTTTAGTGGCATTGGTGTTTATCAACCGGCTTTATTTCAAGGATTAGCGGCGGGAAAACGAAAATTAGTTACCGTATTACATCAAGCGATTGCCCAACATCAAGTTTATGGTGACATTTATCATGGCTATTGGCAGGATATTGGGACTATAGAACGTTTGCAACAAGCCAATGATTTTTTATTAAAAAATAAATGCGACTGAATTGATGTTGAAAATACCTGTAAAATTATCGCGTGGTTTCACTTTAATTGAATTGTTAATTGTATTAGCGATTATTGGTACTTTATTATCGTTAATGTCATTAAGTATTCAATCCCGCCCTTCAACAGCAAAAGCCGCCGCCGAACAATTACAACAATTATTTATTTTAGCTAGAGATGAATCGATATTAAAAGGAAAAGTGTTTGCATGGAAATTAACCAATACGGATTATAGTTTTTATGGTTATCAAAATAAAAATTGGTTATTATTACAAGATTCATTATTAAAAAGTTATCCGTTATCGGCGGAATTTGATTATCAATTAACGGTGAATTCAGTGTTACAACAATTCAAACC
>JBEEJU010000165.1:0-6524 GCA_041169045.1 Pseudomonadota bacterium | reverse complement strand
TTCATTTCAGCTCTTGACCCATGCTACCTCTGCTATTACTATACGCCCTGCACATGAAGATGCGAAACCGCAGGTTTATGTGCCGTCCTCTCGCGGTGAAGATTTTGTAAGAGGTGAAATTATTCTCTTATTAAAATGGCTGAGCATCAGCATTGCTAGTGTTAGCCATGTGATAGGGTAACCCCATCACAAAAAAGTTAGGGAATTCGTATCTTCAAACGAGCGGTACAAGGGGCCTTACGGCTTAAATTCCCCGATAGCTCAGCTGGTAGAGCAAATGACTGTTAATCATTGGGTCACAGGTTCGAGCCCTGTCGGAGGAGCCAAATTAAAGAAGCCTTCAAGTTTTCTTGAGGGCTTTTTTTATGCCTATTTTTTATCCCAAATTTAGTTTCATGGAAAAACTATGACCGATTTTACCCTCACTGCGATTTCCCCCATTGATGGAAGATATGCCTCTAAAATCAATAACTTTAGAACTATTTTAAGTGAATATGGTTTGATTCGTTATCGAGTATTAATAGAAATTCGGTGGTTACAACATTTAGCTAACTATGCTCAATTGCCTGAACTGCCAAAATTGAGCGACAATGCTAACGATTATCTCAATAATATCGTTTCCGAATTTTCAATTAGTGATGCTGAACGCATTAAATCGATTGAAATGACGACTAACCATGATGTCAAAGCAGTGGAATATTTTTTAAAAGAAAAAATAGCTAGTTGTGCTGAATTGGCAACAGTGGACGAGTTCATTCATTTTGCCTGTACTTCTGAAGATATTAATAATCTCGCATATGGATTAATGTTACAAGCAGCGCGTGAAGAATTATTCACTTCGATGAATGCTTGTGTTAATGCGATAAAAAAATTAGCTAAAAATACCGCTGCTCAACCGATGTTAGCTCGTACTCATGGTCAAGCTGCAACGCCAACTACGGTTGGTAAAGAATTAATTAATGTAGTAGCACGATTACAACGTCAAATAGATCAATTTATTGATTTAAAATTGTTAGGTAAAATAAATGGCGCAGTGGGGAATTACAATGCGCATCAAATTGCTTATCCGGAAATCAATTGGTTAGTTATTTCACAGCAATTTGTACAATCTTTAGGATTAATTTGGAATCCTTATACCACTCAAATTGAACCTCATGATTATATCGCAGAATATTTCGATAATTTACGCCGTTTCAATACGATTTTATTAGATTTTAATCGTGATATTTGGGGATATATTTCGCTTGGCTATTTTAAACAAAAATTAATTGCTGGAGAAGTTGGTTCTTCAACGATGCCGCATAAAGTTAATCCTATTGATTTTGAAAATTCCGAAGGAAATTTGGGCATTGCTAATGCTTTATTTGGCTTTTTTAGTGAAAAATTACCGGTTTCTCGATGGCAAAGAGATTTAACTGATTCTACTGTATTGCGCAATATTGGCGTAGGTATTACGCATAGTGCATTAGCGATTCAATCAACCTTAAAAGGATTAGCTAAATTAGAATTAAATGCGGATTTAATTGATGCAGATTTATCACAAAATTGGGAAGTTTTAGCAGAAGCGATTCAAACCGTGATGCGTCGTTATCACATTGAACAACCCTATGAAAAACTAAAAGCATTAACCCGAGGCCAATCGATTAATCAGGAAATATTACAACAATTTATTAACGATTTAGCAATTCCCGATTCAGCAAAACAACAATTATTAGTATTAACGCCACATTCCTATTTAGGATATGCTGAATCATTAACGCACAATTATGATTAAATTATCGGTTGTTTTCAGATATGAAAATTTTATTTATTCATCAAAATTTCCCAGCGCAATTTAAACATTTAGCTCCCAAATTAGTTGAACAAGGTCACGAAGTTTGGGCATTAGTTTTAAAAGAACATTCTCCAGAATTATGGCGCGGAGTTAAATTAATCACTTACCAACCTAAAACCGGAAGTAGTCCAAAAATTCACCCTTGGGTAGTGGATTTAGAAACCAAAATTATTCGCGGAGAAGCCGCTTTTCATGCCGCGTGGAAATTAAAACAACAAGGCTTTGAACCAGATTTAATTATTGCCCATCCTGGCTGGGGAGAAAGTTTATTTATTAAAAATGTATGGCCACAAAGTCGATTAGCAATGTATTGCGAATTCTTTTATCGCAGTCATGGTTTAGATACTAATTTTGATCCAGAATTTTCCACTCAAACCATTGATGATAATTGTCGTATTCAAATTCGTAATTTAAATAATTTATTACATTTTGAAATTGCCGACGCTGGCATTTCTCCTACTCAATGGCAGGCTAGTACATTTCCGGAATCATTTAGACAAAAGATTACCGTGATTCATGATGGGATTGATACCGAATTAGCTAAACCCAATCCCAATGTTTCTCTCACTTTAAATCATCAATTAACCCTGACGCGCAAAAATGAAATTATTACTTTTGTTAATCGCAATTTAGAACCTTATCGCGGTTATCATATTTTTATGCGTTGTTTACCTGAATTATTACGTCGTCGTCCACAAGCGCGAATTTTATTAATTGGCGGTGATCAAGTGAGTTATGGGGCGCGTCCTAAAAAAGGGCAAAGTTGGAAACAAATTTTTCTTGATGAAATTAAACCTCAACTTTCAGAACAACAATTGAGTCGAATTCATTTTTTAGGCAATGTTTCATATGAGCATTTTTTATGGGTATTACAACTATCGACAATTCATGTTTATTTAACCTATCCATTTGTTTTAAGTTGGAGTTTATTGGAAGCAATGAGTATTGGCTGTACCATTGTTGCCAGTGATACACCGCCATTACATGAAGTGATTCAGCCGAATTATAATGGGCAATTAGTGAATTTTTTTGATCATTCTGCATGGGTTGAGCAAATTTGTGAATTATTAAATCAGCCTAAACAACGGCAACAATTATCAATTAATGCGCGACAATTTGTACAACAGAATTATGATTTAAAACGTCATTGTTTACCCAAACAATTGGAATGGGTTAATCAATTGCTGTCTCATTAGATTGATAATGCAAAAAATATTTCATTTAAATAGTGATTATCAACCAGCCGGTGATCAACCTCGAGCGATTAAACAATTAATTGAGGGCTTAAATGATGGCGAAATTCATCAAACTTTATTAGGCGTTACGGGTTCAGGTAAAACGTTTACCATTGCAAATGTGATTGCACAAACGCAACGTCCCGCAATGATTTTAGCACCGAATAAAACATTAGCTGCGCAATTATATGGCGAAATGAAAAGTTTTTTCCCAAATAATTGCGTAGAATATTTCGTTTCTTATTACGATTATTATCAACCGGAAGCTTATATTCCGTCTTCAGATACTTTTATTGATAAAGATGCGGCAATTAATGAACATATTGAACAAATGCGTTTATCAGCAACTAAAGCTTTATTAGAACGCAAAGATACCATTGTTGTTGCCACTGTTTCTGCAATTTATGGTTTAGGTGAACCTGAATCTTATCTTAAAATGGTCTTGCATTTAGTTAAAGGCGAATTGATTAATCAACGCGATATTTTACGTCGATTAACCGAAATGCAATATACGCGCAATGAAATTGATTTACGTCGAGCTACTTATCGCGTTCGTGGCGAAATGATTGATATATTTCCAGCGGAATCCGAATTTCAAGCGGTTAGAATTGAATTATTTGATGATGAAATTGAAAGCTTGGCATTATTTGATCCTTTAACAGGAGACATTATTCAAAAAGTTGCACGTTATACCCTTTATCCCAAAACGCATTATGTAACTCCGCGTCATCAATTATTAATTGCGGTGGAACAAATTAAACTGGAATTAACGGAACGTTTAGATAATTTACGGCAGAGACAAAAATTAATTGAAGCACAACGATTAGAGCAACGCACTTTATTTGATTTAGAAATGATTTTAGAAATTGGGTATTGTACCGGTATCGAAAATTATTCGCGTTATTTATCGGGACGAATAGCTGGTGAACCGCCGCCGACTATGTTTGATTATTTACCTAATGAAGCCATCGTTATTATTGATGAAAGCCATGTTACTATTCCGCAAATTGGCGCGATGTATCGCGGTGATCGATCTCGTAAAGAAACCCTAGTTGAATATGGCTTTCGATTACCCTCGGCATTAGATAATCGTCCGTTGACTTTTCATGAATTTGAAGCCAGAACGCATCAACGCATTTATGTCTCTGCAACCCCAGGACGCTATGAACATCAATATTGTCAAGTATTTGTTGAACAAGTGGTTAGACCGACTGGTTTATTAGACCCAGAAATCTTTTTACGTCCAGCAACGCATCAGGTTGATGATTTATTGGATGAAATTAAACAGCGTATTCCCTTAAAACAGCGCGTATTAGTCACAACTTTAACCAAAAGAATGGCTGAAGATTTAACCGAATATTTATCGGAACAAGCGATTAAAGTACGCTATTTACATTCTGATGTTAATACGGTTGAGCGGGTAGAAATTATTCGCGATTTACGCTTGGGAATTATTGAAGTCTTAATCGGAATTAATTTATTACGCGAAGGATTAGATATTCCTGAAGTTTCATTAGTCGCTATTTTAGATGCTGATAAAGAAGGTTTTTTACGATCGACAGTTTCGTTAATTCAAACCATCGGTCGCGCCGCACGGAATATTAATGGAAAAGTAATTCTATATGCCGATAAGATAACCGATTCAATGCAACAAGCAATTGATGAAACTCAACGTCGGCGTGAAAAACAAGATTTATTTAATCAACAGCAAGGCATTCAGCCACAAACAATTATCAAATCTATTACCGATATTTTGGAATTGAATCCATCCCATTCACGCTCAAATCAAACGCACACTTCGGTGAAATTGAGTCCAATTAAACCCGACTCTTTGTCGCCTAAAGAACAATTGAAAAAGATTAAACAATTAGAAGAAAAAATGTACACTCATGCCCAAAATTTAGAATTTGAAGCGGCAGCACAATTACGCGATCAATTAAAACTATTAAAGTTGAATTTACAGTCTTAATTTTATTTAAAAGTTGAATTCGGCATCGGAATAATCACTGCCGGATTTGCATTCGAACCTGTCATAACTTGTGGTGTTTGCCCATTCCATTGTAATTGCGCTTTTGCTTGTAAATAACGGATATACAATTCAGGATTATTATTAAATGCTGAAATTTCTAATTTTAATCGGGATGCTTGGCCTTCACCATCCAAAATTTGTTTAGTTTTATCCGCTTCAGCACGAATTACCGCCGATTTAGCTGCTCCAGTTGCAGATTCAATTGCAGAGTCAGCTAATCCTTTTGCAGTAATCACTTTTTGTTGCGCTTTTGCCGTTTCAACCACTTGTTTATTTTGTTCAGCGACCGCTTCATTTTTAGCTTTAACCGCATTTTCATTTGATTCAACAAAGGTTGGAGAATAAATAATTTGCGCTATTTGTAAACTATGCGGTTGTAAACCAAATAAACTTTCCATTGCATTAAAAACCTCTCGCGTTACTTGATCTTGAATAAGCTCTCGATTTTGAGAAATAGCGGTGGTATTTTGTTTATTAAATACTCTTCCTGCACGATCTTTAACAACGGGAATGATACTATCAGCAATATCTACATTTCCTGTTTTACCCACTTCATAAAGCAAATGATTTACTTTATTACGCGGAACGGTAAAATTGAAATTCATATCCAAAGTGATTTTTTGATTATCTACCGTATTTACATCAAATGGTGGAATATGTAATGTGGTTAAACTGACTTGTACAATATCTACGGTATCAATTAAAGGAATTTTAAAATGCGGGCCAGAACCTAGCGGATTTTTATATACCACATTTCCCATTCTACGAATGTTTGCCATTTCTGAAGGGTCAACAATATAAAAAAAATTGGATAACAACATATATCCTATTAAAGAATAAGTCGCCCACTTTAATAAATACGAATTCGATATAAATTGGATAATTTTCATCACAAAAATCCTAAAATAAGAATTAATGAATGAGGAATTCTAGTAGTTCTGTTGTAAAAAAGCTATCAATTAATTCATTATTGCAAAAAATAAGGCCGATTATTAAAAAATAATCAGCCCTAAATCAACAACACTTTAATCTATTTTTTACCAATCAACCTGCGCTCTCATTTCAAATATATCTGGATTTTTACCGGTAAATGCTGCGGAACGCGCTGACATCGAATTGGTATTAATATCGAGTACATGAACATAATTCGCCATTAAACGCACATGAGAATTCGGATACCAATTTAAGGCAAACTTAGCCGTTTCTGCTCGACCACCGTTGACAATGCCATCAGTCAAATCCAGATAATCGTAGCCAGCCGCCACTTCCCACGCGCCCCAGCCACCTTTCATATCAAAATTACGACTCGGTTTGACTCTGTCCCAGGCACCGGTTTTGGCTTTGTAATTACGATGATCATCGCTTAAAAAATAACTGACATAGCCATAATATCCTTGTAATACCGCGTCGCTGTTGTAACCTTTAC